>NZ_PSVI01000016.1:0-66694 GCF_002931415.1 Rathayibacter sp. AY1E8 | reverse complement strand
GTCGGCCCCCGCGCGGAGGATCCCCGTGACCGACTCCAGGATCGCCGGCTCGCGCGAGATCCAGCCGTTCGCGGCGGCGGCCTCGATCATCGCGTACTCCCCCGACACCTGGTACGCCCAGACCGGCACGTCCGAGACGGAGGCGACGTCCGAGAGCACGTCGAGGTAGCTCATGGCCGGCTTCACCATCACCACGTCGGCGCCCTCGGCGAGGTCGAGGGTCGCCTCGCGCAGGCCCTCGCGGCGGTTGGCCGGGTCCTGCTGGTAGGTGCGGCGATCGCCCTCCAGCGTGGACTGCACGGCCTCGCGGAACGGACCGTAGAAGCTGGAGGCGTACTTCGCCGAGTACGCGAGGATCGCGGTGTCCAGGTGCCCGGCGCCGTCGAGAGCGGCGCGGATCGCTCCGACCTGGCCGTCCATCATCCCCGAGAGCCCGAGCAGGTGGGAGCCGGCCTCGGCCTGGGCGAGCGCCATCTCCTCGTAGCGGAGGAGCGTGGCGTCGTTGTCGACGCGCCCGCGGTCGTCGAGGACACCGCAGTGGCCGTGGTCGGTGAACTCGTCCAGGCACAGGTCGGTCTGCACGACCAGCGCGTCGCCGACCTCCTCCACGACGACCCGCGTCGCGGCGTTGAGCACGCCGTCGGGGTCGGTCGCACCGGAGCCGACCGCGTCGCGCGTGGTCGGCACGCCGAACAGCATCACACCGCCGATCCCCGCCTCGGCCGCCTCCGTCACCGCTCCGCGGACGCTGTCCAGCGAGTGGTGCATCACCCCCGGCATCGACCCGATCGGCCGGGCCTCGGTGGTCCCCTCGGCCACGAAGAGGGGCAGGATCAGCTGCGCCGGGTGGATGCGCGTCTCCTGGACGAGACGGCGGAGTGCGGGGGTCGTGCGGAGGCGGCGCGGGCGGATGGCAGTCATGTCCTCCAGCGTAATCCCGCCCCGCCGAGCACCTCCCGGGAGCGCGGACGCCTCACCCCGTGGAGGTGCTCCGGACGCACGACATCAGCCGAGAGGCGGATCCCTGGCCTGCGGGGCGAGGCCCGCCCCTCCCGGCCGACGTCGCGCCGGGGAGGCGGCTCAGCGGGGAGCGCGCTCCGTGGCGACGGCGGCGACCGCGTCGATGAGGGAGGAGGCCGAGCGCTCGTCGGCGACGACGTCGACGCGCAGGCCGAAGGCGCGGGCGTCCTTCGCGGTCTGCGGGCCGATCGCGGCGACGAGGATCGACTCGGGCACCGGGCCGAGCTGCTTCTGGACCTGCTCCGCCACGCTGCCCGAGGTGACGAGGATCGCGTGCACGGCTCCGCCGGCGACATCCGCCACGACGCGCTCCTCCACCGGGACGCCGACCGTGCGGTAGGCGACCACGGAGCGCACGTCGTGCCCGATGCGGGTGAGGCCCTCGGTGAGCAGCGGCTTGGCGATCTCGGACCGCAGCGTCAGCACGCGCAGGGGGTGCCGGCCGCCGGTGGCCTCCTCCCACTCGGCCAGGAGGCCGCGGGCGGAGTTGTCCTCGGAGGGGACGAGGTCGACGGAGTACCCGGCGGCGACGAGCGCGGCCGCCGTGGTCTCGCCGACCGCCGCCACCTTGGTGCTCGCGGGCACGGTGGTGCGCAGGAGGGACAGGACGTCGACCGTGGTGGCGCTCGTGACGGTCATCCAGTCGAAGGCGCCGGCCTCGAGGTCGGCGAGGGCCTGCTCGAGCGCCGGGAAGTCGTCGGTCGGCGCGAAGTTGATCATCGGAGCGACGACGGGCGAGGCTCCCTTGGCACGGAGAGCGGCGGCGACACCGTCCCCCCACGGGCCTCCGCGGGGGACGAGGATGCGCCACCCCTGCAACGGCTTCTCCCACTGGGAGTAGGCGGCGGGGACGATCACGAAGGGGCTCCCAGGGGTGCGAGTTCGGCGGCACCCGCACCGAGAAGCGCGTCAGCGAGCAGAGAGCCGCAACGGAACGCGGCTTCGACGACGGGCAGTTCGCGACCACCATACTGCGGATCCGCCCGGTGTCGACCACCGCCGACCGAACCGTTATCGACCGGCTCCGCGACCTCCCGTGCGAGGGACGCCGTGCCGTCGACGGCGAAGACCACGCCGTGCAGGACCACGCGGTCCTCCTCGACGACCGCGGAGGCTCCGATCGGAGCGGCGCACCCGGCCTCGAGGGAGGCGAGGAGCGACCGCTCGGCCGTGATCGCCGCGCGGGTCGGCACGTGCTCGACCGCCGCGAGAGCGGCACGCAGTTCCTCCGACGGCTCCTCGTCGCGCACCTCGATGGCCAACGCTCCCTGACCGGGGGCGTGCGGGGAGACGTCGAAGCCGAGCACCTCGGTGATGGCGTCGACCCGGCCGAGGCGGCGCAGGCCGGACAGGGCGAGCACGATCGCGTCCAGCGGCGAGTCGCTGCCGGGCAGCACCCTCCGGAGCCTGGTGTCGATGTTGCCGCGGATGTCCACGATCTCGAGGTCCGGACGGGCGGCCAGCAGCGCCGCGCGCCGACGGGGCGAGCCCGTGCCCACGCGGGCGCCGACCGGCAGGGTCGCCAGGGTGAGCCCGTCGCGGGCGCAGAGCGCGTCGCGCGGGTCCTCCCGCTCGGGGACCGCTCCGAGCAGCAGGCCCTCCACCGGAGCGGTGGGCAGGTCCTTCAGCGAGTGCACGATCGCATCGCAGCGCCCGGCGAGCAGCGCGTCGCGCAGGGCGCTGACGAACACGCCGGTGCCGCCGAGGGAGGCGAGCGAGCCGCGCATGCGGTCGCCGTCCGACTCGATGCGCACCAGCTCCACGGGGACCCCCGCGGCGGCCGACATCAGATCGGCCGTCATCCGGGTCTGCGCCACCGCGAGCGCGCTCGCGCGGGTGCCGACTCTGATGCTCACGACAGACGACTCCTCATCACGGTGCGACTCCCGCCAGGGCGGGCTTGAACCCCGCTCGCACGTTCTCGCAGCAGCCGGGGCGGCAGACGTCGTACCAGGGGCCGAGCGCCGTCATCGAGAGCCGGTCCTCCGTCGGCACGCCGTTGACGCGCTCGAGGACCAGGTCGATCAGGCCGGAGACGTAGACCGGGTCCGTGCCGGGGGTCGCGACGCGGAGCGCGACTGGTAGACCAGCTGCCAGGGCACGTCCTCGTCCGTGGCGGCGGCCATGACGACCTCGGCGACGGCGAGGTGCTGCGCCTCGTAGGCACCGCCCGGTCCGAACTCGTGCACGTCGACGACGGTGCCGTCGTCGTGGCGCTCGTGAGGTCCGCTGCGCTCGGCGTCGGCCATGGGGATCGAGTGCGTCGAGAACAGCACCTCCACCTCGGACGTGACATCGAGGTCGGGCATCCGCTCGCGCAGCTCGTCGAGCCCGTCGTGGACGGCCTTGACGAACGGCATGACGAAGCCGGGGTGGTCGAAGAACTGGCGCACCTTGTCGATCCGCAGCTCGCCCTCGAGGCCGGTCGCGTCGAGCGCCGCCGCGTAGTCCTCGCGGTACTGCCTGCAGGACGAGAAGGAGGAGTACGCGCTGGTGGCGATGGCGAGCAGGTTGGTGAACCCGCGCTCCTTCGCCTCGGCGACGGCCTCGCTCATGTAGGGCGCCCAGTTGCGGTTGCCCCAGAGCACGGGGAGGTCGATGCCGCGGTTCGCGAGCTCGGCCTCGAGCGCCTTCTTCAACGCGCGGTTCTGCGCGTTGATCGGGCTGACGCCGCCGAAGTGGCGGTAGTGGTGGGCGACCTCCTCGAGGCGCTCCTCCGGGATGCCGCGGCCGCGGGTGACGTTGCGGAGGAACGGGATGACGTCGTCCTGGCCCTCGGGCCCGCCGAAGCCGGCGAGGAGGATCGCGTCGTAGGCCACGGGGACCTCGACGTGCTCGGGGCCGGACGCCGCCGCAGGGGTGGCCCCGCGGACGAGGATCGGCTCGCTGGTCGTGTCGCTCATCGGAGCACCTCGGCGATCTGGTCGGCGTCGATGCGCCGGCCTGTGTAGAAGGGGACTTCCTCGCGCACGTGGCGGCGGGCCTCGGTGGCGCGCAGGTCGCGCATGAGGTCGACGAGGTTGACGAGCTCCTCGTCCTCGAGGGCGAGGATCCACTCGTAGTCGCCGAGCGAGAACGAGGCGACCGTGTTGGTCAGGACGGAGCGGAACCGCGAGCCCTGGCGCCCGTGCTGGGCGAGCATCGCGCGGCGCTCCTCCTCGGGGAGGATGTACCACTCGTAGGAGCGGACGAAGGGGTAGACCGTGAGCCAGCGGGCCGGCGCCTTCCCGCGCATGTAGGCGGGGAGGTGGTTCGAGCTGAACTCGGCGTCGCGGTGCACGCCCATCGCGTTCCACGTCGGCAGGAGGCCGACCAGCAGCTCCGTGCGCCGCAGCTCGCGGTAGGCCCGCTGCAGCTCCTCGGGCGCCGGGCCCGTGAGCCACAGCATGATGTCGGCGTCGGCGCGCAGGGCCGAGACGTCGTAGGTGCCGCGGACGGTCACGCCCTCGCCCTCGAGCTGGGCGACGAGGTGCTCATACTGCTTCACCGCGGGATCCACGGCGTCGCTGGAGAGGGTGAACGGACGTGCGGGATCCCTGCGGAGAACCGCCCAGAGCGTGTATCCCAGGGCCTGATCGGAGTGATCCTGATCGGCGGGGGGCTGCGGCGCCGGAGCGGCGGCGCTCGTGTCGGGGGCGGACTGAACGGGACCCGCCGTGCCGGCGGTCTGATCGGTCATTGATCCATCATCCCTCCGCTCGTGCCGATGCACAAAAGCGGCGGGGGCTCTGGCGCCGGAGGGCCCGGGACGCTAGCGCCCCGGGCCCTCCGGCACTCAGTCCTCGATGATCTGCTTCGCGACGCCCCAGACGACGAGGCCCACGGCGGCGGCGGCGCCGACCGCTCCGGCGATCAGCGCGGAGGGGTTCTGGCGGCGCACTACCTGGAGCTTGCGCTCGATCGTCCGCTGGGCGGTACGCACCTTGCGCGGCACGTTGACCTTGTACTCGATCGCGTCGAGGGTCGCGGCGAGCTCGGAGCGAGCGCGCTCGATGTCGGCCTTCAGCTGGCCGGGCTTCAGCTCCGCCGGGTCGACGAAGCGGGGCGTGGTGCTGCTGACGGATCGCTCAGTTGTCATAGCTGCCCACTCCCTTGAACGCCTGGACGTCCTTCTTGATGCTGTCGATCGAGTCCTGCGGCACCGGCGGCACGGCCTTCTTGATGGTGCGCACGCCGACGAGGGCGAGGATCACGGCCACCAGGAGGAAGAAGACCGTCACGATCAGCGCCGACAGCCAGGCCGGCAGCCAGGAGGCGATGCCGATGATCGCGAAAGCGACGAGCGTCGCCCACGCGGTCAGGAGGAGGAAGGCCGCGACCGCGAACAGGCCGACGGCCAGACCCGCGCTCTTCGCCTTGCCCGCCAGCTCGTTCTTCAGCGAGGCGACCTCGGCCTTGACGAGCTCGATCACGAGGCCGGGCAGGTCGCTGACCAGCTCTCCCAGTGATCGGGCGTTCTTGGGATTGCGTTCGTTCACCACGGGAGCTCCTCGAGGGTGGGACGTGCCGGCCGGCGCGCGCCTGGCACGGCCGGAGGGATGAGCACTAGGCCCTGCTGGTGGAGGTGGACGTCGTCGACCCGCCGGAGCCGGCCGACGCCGCGGCCTCGTCGACCTTCGAGGCCGCCTTGCGGGCGGCGGCCGACGCCTCCGCGTCGCTCGCTCCCTGGGCCTTCCTGCCGCCGGACACGGCCTTGACGACCACCGAGCGCACGACCTCGTACGCCTTCTCCGAGACGCTGCTCAGCTGGGTCTTCGCGGCACCGCCGACGGCGCCCGCGACGTCCTGCACCGGCTGGGTCCGCCAGAAGCGGCCTGCCGCCGAGGCGATCTGCTCGTACCGCTTGCGGCCGGCACGTGCTCCCAGCACGTACCCGGCTGCGGCTCCTGCCACGAAAAGAATCTTGCCCTTCACGCCTACTCCTCGTCCTGGGTCGCTCTCGCGATCGTCCACGCGGTCGGTGACCACTCGTGCCGGGGCACGCCGCGCGCTCGCGCGGATGCCTGGGCCTAAGAGTAGCCGTCGGCGTCGTGGGCGTCGCTCGGCAGCCCGACTCCTTGACGCACCAGTCGGCGCCGGATAAGGGCGGCCGTCTCGGCGGCGTGCGGGAGCACCGAGGCGAGGCCCGTGCCCGCGATCCAGGTGCCGGTCACAGCGACTCCCTCGATCGGGAGGAGCGCCTCGCGGAACGCCTCCAGGTGCGCGCGGCGGCCCAGCGCCGCGGCGGGCCGGACGTTGGCCCAGCGCACCCGGGCGGAGTCGACGAGCGACGCCGGATCGAGGGCGAGTCCGAGCAGCGTCGAGGCGTCGAGCAGGGCGATCGCGGCCGCCTCGGCATCGGTGCGCCCCTCGAGCGGCGGGCGCTCGCCCGGGCGCCCGTAGGAGAGGCGCAGCACGTGGCGGCCGGGAGGAAGGGAGGCGGCCAGCCAGTCCCACTTCGCGGTCGCGTGCGTGATCGCCTTGGCCGTGACGTCGGTGGCGGTGGGCGCCACGAGCACGCCGGAGCCGCGGGGGGCTGCGTCCAGGCGGGCGTCGTCGAGGACGAGGGTCACCAGCTCGACGGAGTCCTGGGGCGCCTCGTCTGCGCGGTCCGCGACGGCGGGAGCGAGGCCGGCGAGCAGCGCCCGGGCGTCGCGCTCCGGCGTCGAGACGATCACCGCTCGGGCGCTCAGAGTGCCGTCGGCGAGGGTCAGGACGAAGTCCCCGTCGGAGCCCTCGAGCCGCTGCACGGAGGCGCCGGTGCGGATCTCGCCGGAGAGGTAGTCGATCCGCTGGACCAGCGCGGCGACCAGGCGGTGCATCCCGCCCTCGAGCCCGCGGACCGCGACTCCGGCCGGGAGATTCGCGCGGAGGGCGGCCACTGCCCGGGCGAGGGAGCCCGCGCGGGTGAGCGCGCCGTTCAGTCCGGGTGCGGCGAGGTCGACGTCGATGTCGTCCGGCCGGCTCGAGTAGACGCCGGAGACGACCGGCGCGACCAGGTCCTCGAGCACGCGCTCGCCCATCCGGGTACGCACCAGCTCTGCGAGGGAGTGGGCGCGGCCGATGCGCAGCACCGGCATCAGGGTGTCGAGCCAGGCGCGCCAGGCGCCGCGGCGGCCGATCGCCCGCACGACGTCGGGGGCGAGCGGCGTGCCGGGGATGCCGAGGATGCCGGCCCGGGGCGACGGCACGGAGCGGCCGCCCGAGAGGTGCAGCCACGAGCCGTGCGTCCGCGGCTCGACGATCGACTCGGCGAGCGGGACGCCGTCGAGGGTCAGCGCGGCGAGCGCCCGCTCGACGTGGCCGCCGCGGGTGGCGAAGCTCTCGGCGCCCGCGTCGAGCGCGGCTCCGGCCAGCGCGAGCGGAGAGACGGAGCCGCCGACCCGCTCCCCCGCCTCGAGCACCACGACGCGCAGGCCGATGCGCAGGCACTCCGCGGCGGCGGCGAGCCCCGCCACTCCGCCGCCGACGACCGCGACGTCGTACGACGCCGCGTCGCGGGGGCGCTCCTCGCTCACGGCCGCCAGGCGTGCACGAACGCGACGAGGCGCGTGAGCACGTCGGGGTCGGTCTCGGGCGGTACGCCGTGGCCGAGGTTGAGCACGTGCGCGGGGGCGCTCAGGCCCCGGCGGAGCACGTCGTCGACGTGGGCCTCGAGGACCTCCCACGGCGCGGTCAGCAGCGCCGGGTCGACGTTGCCCTGCACCGGCACGAAGCCGCCGAGGCGGTGGTTGGCCTCGTCGAGCGGGATCCGGTAGTCGACGCCCACCACGTCGGCGCCGATGCCGTGCATCGCTCCGAGCAGCTCGCCGGTGCCGACGCCGAAGTGCACGATCGGGACGTTGCGGCGCGTCTCCCCGTGGTCGAACGCGAGGTCGCGCACGTGGACGAGGGCGCGCGCGGAGGCGGGAGCGACGTGGGTCGTGTAGTCCGAGAGCGAGAGCGCCCCGGCCCAGGAGTCGAAGAGCTGCGCGGCGCTGGCCCCGGCGAGCACCTGCGCGCGGAGGAAGCGGCCGGTGACCTCGGCGGTCCACTCCATCAGCTGGGCCCAGGCGGCGGGGTCGGCGTGCATCATCGTCCGCGCGCGCAGGTGGTCCTTGGACGGGCCGCCCTCCACCAGGTAGGCGGCCAGGGTGAAGGGAGCGCCGGCGAAGCCGATGAGCGGGGTGTCGCCGAGGCCCGCGACGGTGCGGCGCACGCCCTCGCGAATGGGCTCGAGCGTCTCGTCGAGCACGGACGGGTCGATCGAGGCGAGCTCGGCGACGTCGGCGGCCGTGCGCACCGGCTTCTCGAGCACCGGACCGCGCCCGGGGACGATGTCGACGCCGACGCCCGCGAGCCGCAGCGGGATCACGATGTCGCTGAAGAAGATGGCCGCGTCCACTCCGTGGCGCCGCACCGGCTGCAGGGTGATCTCGCTCGCCAGCGCCGGGTCGAGGCAGGCGTCGAGCATCTTCGTGTCGGTGCGCAGGGCCCGGTACTCCGGGAGGCTGCGGCCGGCCTGGCGCATGAACCAGACGGGCGTCCTCTCGCCCCGCTCGGAGCGGTAGGCGCGCAGGAGCAGCGAGTCGGCCGTGCGGCCGGCGGAGAGGGGGTGCAGCGGATCGAGCAGGCCGTCGGTGGGGGAGGTCACCGCGGCATTATTCCAGGCGGATCCGTGCATTCCTCCCCAGTCCGGGGACCCCGCCCCGCAGAGCGCGCGTAGACTGACGTGGTGCTTCTGTGTCTGACGGCGTCGCACAAGAACGCCAGCTTCGATCTCCTCGAGAAGCTCTCCGTCGACTCCTCCGCCGTGACCGCGGCCCTCTCCGAGGGGATCGACTTCGTCTCCGGAGCCGTCGTCGTCGCGACCTGCAACCGCTTCGAGGCCTACCTCGACATCGAGGAGCCGCTGACCGCCGCGCAGGCCGTCGCCGTCGAGGCCGCCACCGCCGCCGTCAGCGCCGCGACCGGCGTCGAGCAGGACGAGCTGCGCGGGAGCGTCGACGTCGTCTCGGGCGACCGGGTGGCCGAGCACCTCTTCGCCGTCTCCAGCGGGCTCGAGTCCGTCGTGGTCGGCGAGGGCGAGATCGCGGGCCAGGTCCGCCGGTCCCTCGAGGAGGCGCGCCGCCTCGGCACCACCTCCTCCGAGCTCGAGCGGCTGTTCCAGCGCGCCTCGCAGACCTCGCGCGGCATCAAGAACCGCACCGGCCTCGGCAGCGCCGGCCGCTCGATCGTGCGCCTCGCGCTCGACCTGGCCGCGAGCCGCGTCACCGACTGGCGGGCCGCCCGCGTCCTCCTCGTCGGCACCGGCAGCTACGCGCGGGCGACCGTCGCGGCCCTGCGCGACCGCGGAGTGGTGGACATCGCCGTGCACTCCCCCTCCGGCCGCGCCGAGGGCTTCGCCGCCCGCCGCTCGCTCCGGCCCATCGCCGCCGCCGATCTCGCGCTCGAGGCGGTCTCGGCCGACATCGTCATCACCTGCACCACGACCCAGGAGCCGGTGCTCGACGCCGCTCTGCTCGCCGCCGGGCGCCTCCAGGGCTTCTCCCGCGAGCGCCAGCTCGTGATCGACCTGGGCCTGCCGCGCAACGTCGCCTCCGACGTCACCTCGGTCGCCGGCGTCGAGCTCCTCGACCTCGAGACGATCAGCCTGCACGCGCCTCTCGACGTGCTCGACGCGTCGCAGCAGGCGCGCGCCCTCGTCGACAAGGCGGCCCGGAAGTTCTCGGACGTCGCCGACGAGAAGAGCCTCACTCCGGCCGTCGTCGCCCTGCGCGCCCACGTGTTCGACGCGCTCGACGCCGAGATCGAGCGGGCCCGCTCGCGCGGCGACGAGGACGGCCGCACCGAGCAGGCGCTCCGACACCTCGCCGGCGTGCTGCTGCACACCCCGAGCGTCCGCGCCCGCGACTACGCGCGCGCCGGAGCGCAGGAGGCGTACCTCACCGGGCTCGAGGCGCTCTTCGGCATCGAGGTCCCGGCCGAGCCCGCCGCCGCGCGCCCCGACTCTGACGCAGCCACCGCGTGAGCCTCCGGCTCCCCTTCGACGCGGAGCCGCTGCGCTCCGCGCCGCTGCTCACCGAGCGCCTGCTCCTGCGTCCCCTCGGACCGGAGGACGCCGAGGACCACGCGCGCTACCAGGGCGACGCCGACGCCGTCCGGTTCCTCCGCTGGCCGGTGCGCACCCCCGAGGAGTCGCGGGCGCACCTGCAGCGCCGCCTCCCCTCGACACGGCTCGCCGCCGACGGCGACGTGGCCGTGCTGGCGATCGTCCCCCGGGAGGGCGTCCTCGCCGGGCGGATGATCGGCGACCTCACCCTCATCGCGACGTCCGTCGAGCAGGAGGCGGTCGAGATCGGCTGGGTGCTGCACCCGGAGTCGCAGGGGCGCGGCTATGCGACCGAGGCCGCCCGGGCGCTGCTCGACCTCGCGTTCGACACCCTCGGCGCCCACCGCGTGATCGCGCAGCTCGACGCTCGGAACACCGCCTCCGCCCGCCTCTGCGAGCGCCTCGGGATGCGCCTCGAGGCGCATCACCGGGAGGACGAGTTCTGCAAGGGCGAGTGGACCTCGACCCTCGTCTTCGCCCTGCTCGCCCGCGAGCGCTGACCGCAGGGCCGGCTGGTCCGCGCCCTCCGGGACGCCGCCGGCCCGTCCGGTCGGCGGCGTCCCGGGAGGAGCGTCAGGCCCCGCGGAGCCCGGTGAAGAGGTACGACTCGAGCTGCTCGAGCGGGATGCGCTCCTGCTTCATCGTGTCGCGGTCGCGGACGGTCACGGCGTCGTCCTCGAGCGAGTCGAAGTCGACGGTCACGCAGTACGGGGTGCCGATCTCGTCCTGGCGGCGGTAGCGGCGGCCGATCGCTCCGGAGTCGTCGAAGTCGACGTTCCAGAGCTGGCGCAGCTGGTCGGCGACGCGGCGCGCGAGCGGCGAGAGGGCCTCGTTGCGCGAGAGCGGCAGCACGGCCACCTTCACCGGCGCCAGGCGCGGGTCGAGGTGCAGCACGGTCCGCGTCTCGACCTTGCCCTTGGCGTTCGGCGGCAGCTCCTGCTCCTCGTAGGCGTCGACGAGGAACGCCATGAGCGCGCGGGTGAGGCCGAACGACGGCTCGATCACGAACGGCACGTAGCGCTCGTTCTTGTTCTGGTCGAAGAACGAGAGGTCCTTGCCCGAGTGCTCGATGTGCGTCTTGAGGTCGTAGTCGGTGCGGTTCGCGACTCCCATCAGCTCGCCCCACTCGCCCGAGGCGAAGCTGAAGCGGTACTCGATGTCGACGGTGCGCTTGGAGTAGTGGGAGAGCTTGTCCTTCGGGTGCTCGTACTGCCGGATGTTCTCGGGGTTCATCCCGAGCCCGACGAACCAGTCCCAGGCGAGCTGCATCCAGGTCTCCTGCCACTCCTCGTCCGTGCCGGGCTCGACGAAGAACTCGAGCTCCATCTGCTCGAACTCGCGGGTGCGGAAGATGAAGTTGCCGGGGGTGATCTCGTTGCGGAACGCCTTGCCGATCTGGCCGATGCCGAAGGGCGGCTTGCGACGGGCGCTCTGCAGCACGTTCGCGAAGTTGGTGAAGATGCCCTGGGCGGTCTCGGGACGCAGGTAGTGCAGACCCGACTCGTCGTCGACGACGCCGAGGTAGGTCTTCATCAGGCCCGAGAACTGCTTGATCTCGGTCCACTGGCCGACCTTGTCGGGGTGCTCCGGGTCCGGGATGTCGGCGAGGCCGTTCACGGGCGGGTGGCCGTTGACCTCCTCGTACTTCTCGAAGAGGTGGTCGGCGCGGTAGCGCTTGTGGGTGATCAGCGACTCGGTCAGCGGGTCCGAGAAGACGCCGACGTGTCCCGAGGCGTGCCAGATCGCCGTGGGCAGGATGACCGCGGAGTCCAGGCCGACGACGTCGCCCCGGCCCTGCACGAAGGTCTTCCACCACTGGCGCTTGATGTTCTCCTTGAACTCCACGCCGAGCGGCCCGTAGTCCCACGCGGAGCGGGTGCCCCCGTAGATCTCACCCGAGGGGAAGACGAATCCCCTGTGCTGCGCGAGGGTGATGACTTTGTCGAGGGTGGTGGGTTCTGCCACGGGTTGCTCCTCAGCTGTTCGGGCGCACGGGGCCCCGGCGCGCGCCGGCTGCGCGCGTCCTTCTGGTGTGCCCCCATGGTAGCCGCGGGGGCGCCGAGCCGGTCCGCCCGCGGCGGGCATGATGAGCGGATGAGCACCCTCCCGCCGATCGTCGTGTCCGCCGTCGCCGTCCTCCGCGACCGGCACGTCCTGATGGTCACGGCGCGGGGCCGCGACGTCCTCTACCTCCCCGGCGGCAAGGTCGACGAGGGCGAGAGCGGGATCGAGGCGGCGGCCCGGGAGGCCCGCGAGGAGCTCGGCGCCGTCGCGCTCGGCCTCGAGCCCCTGTTCACCGTTTGCACCCAGGCGCACGGCGAGCCGGAGGGGCGGGAGGTCCACATGAGCGTCTTCGCCGCCCAGCTCGACCGGGAGGCGCGCCCGAGCGGCGAGATCGGTTCGCTGCACTGGGTCGACGGCTCCGATGCGGGCCGCTGCCCGCCCGCCGGGGTCGAGACCCTCCGGCTGCTGCGCGGTCTCGATCTCGTCGACTGACCCTCCGGCTCCGGGCCGACCGCGGGGCGGCTAGCCTCGTGGCGTGGAGACGAGACGGCGTGCACGGGACCGGTCGAGCGCGGAGGAGCCGGACCGGCTCGAGCCGGTACGACTGGAGGCGGCCGTGCCGATCCTGCGGATCTTCTCGGTCGCCAAGGCGGGCGAGTTCTACGTCGACTACCTCGGCTTCGAGGTGGACTGGGAGCACCGCGCCGCGCTCGACGCCCCCCTCTACCTGCAGGTGTCGCGCTCGGGGCTCCGCCTGCACCTCAGCGAGCACCACCGCGACGGCAGTCCCGGCGCCGCGGTGCACGTCGCCCTCCGCGGTGTCCGCGAGCTGCACGCCGAGCTCGACGCGAAGGCGTACCCCTACCTCAACCCGCGGATCACCCGCACGCCGTTCGGCTTCGCGCTCGACGTGATCGATCCGTTCGGCAACCAGCTGCGCTTCGCGGAGCCGGCCCCGGTGCCGCGCCTGCCCTGATCGGTGCACGTGAGGGTGCTTGTACAACCTGAGCGCCGACTGATCAACCGTTCACCGGCCGTCCATGCACTTCGGAGTCCCATCCTTTAGCGTGGCTCCGATGGCTTCACGGGGGACGATCGAGCGGCCGGACACGGCCCGGGCAACGGGACGGCAGCGCCGACCGCGGCTCCGCTTCATGGAGGCCGCACCGCTGGCGACGGGCCTGCTGGGCTCGATCGCGATCCTCCTCGGCTCGCTCGGCGTGGGCTACCTGCCCGCCGGCTCACCCATCCGCGACTGGCCTCTCGTCGCCTCGATCCGCGCCACGGGCTGGCTCACCGAGTCCAGCGGCGCCCTCGTCGTGGGCGGCGGGATGCTGCTGCTGATCGCGTGGCTCCGCCTGCGCACGGTCGCGCTCGCGGCGGGCCCCGGCTCCGTCCGCACCATCGTGGTGGCGGCCCTCGCCTGGACCGCTCCGCTCCTCGTGACGGTGCCGCTGTTCAGCCACGACATGTTCTCCTACGTGGCGCAGGGTCGCCTGATGACCCAGGGCATCGACCCCTACACCCACGGCGTCGCGACGCTCCCGGGCTGGTTCGACCTCGGCGTCGACCCGCTCTGGGCCGACACGCCCACGCCCTACGGGCCCCTCTACCTCCTGATCGAGCGCACCGCCGTGCAGTTCGCGGGCTACGGCGCACCGGAGCTCTCGATCGCGATGCTCCGCGCCGTGTCGGTCGCGGGCGTGGCCGTCATGGCCGTCTACGCGCTCCGCCTGGCGCGCCTGCGCGGCCTCTCGGTCCCGCTCACCGCCTGGACGATCGTCGCCAACCCGCTGACCCTCGTGCTCTTCGTCGTCGCCGGCCACAACGACTCCGTGATGCTGGCGCTCATCCTCGCGTCGCTCTACTACGCCCAGACCGACCGGCGCATCGCCGCCGTCGTGCTGATGGCCGGAGCGATCGCGATCAAGCCGATCGCCGTGATCGCGCTCCCCGTGCTCGCGCTCCTGTGGCTGCGCCACGACGCGACGTGGCGTGAGCGCACCCGCGGCTGGCTCTGGACGGGCGCCGGAGCGCTCGGCCTCGTGGTCGCCGTCGGGCTGCTCGCGGGCGTCGGGGTCGGCTGGGTCGCGGCGATGGTCGTGCCCGGCTCGATCCTGCACTGGTACGCGCCGATGTCGTTCGTCACGGTCTCGGTCTCCCGCGCCGTCGAGTTCACCGGTCACGACCCCGCCGCGGCGATCGCCGTGGTCAAGATCCTCGCGCTCGGGCTCGCCGGCCTGATCGCTGCGCGCCTCATGCTGTCGCGGCGCTCCATCGATCCGCTCGCCCGCCTGTCCGGTGCGCTGCTCGCGTTCGTGACGGCGTCGACCGCCATCCACCCCTGGTACGCCCTCTGGATCCTGCCGATCGCCGCGCTCGCGCGCCCGTGGAGCCGCTCCCACGTGCACCTGGCGGTCTACGCGTCGATCTTCCTCATGTGCGTCACGCTCGCCGAGCCGATCGACGGCGGAGGCGGCACGATGGACCAGATCCCGGCGCGGGTCGCGACGATCGCCGCGATCGCCGTGGTCGGGATGTACGTCCTCCTCGGCTACACGGACGAGGAGCGGGTCGAGGGTCTGCCCCTCGTGCGCGCGCTGCCGTTCGGCTCCGTGATCCTCGCCCGCCTCAGCGGCGGCCGCCTGGTAGACGCCCGGATGGCCGCCACGCGCCTGCGCGACTAGCCGGAGCCGCGGCTCAGGAGTCGGACTCGTCTCTCCGACGGCGGGTGCGGCGGTCGAGCGCGGCCTGCGCCGTCTCGGCGGCCGAGTCCGGGGAGCCGACCGGCCCGGTGGGTCCGGCGAGGGTGCTCGAGAGCGACGACAGCCAGCCGGAGTCGTCGCTGCCGCCCTTCACCGCATCCGAGAAGAGGGGGAGGTCGCTGCGGGTGGCGTGGATCGCGTAGGACTCGCGGGAGAACCCGTTGTCGGGGACGACGGGCGTCCTGCGGGACGCGCGCGTGGCGTCCGGGGCCTGCCCCTGTCGCGAGGCGTCCGACGCCTGCTCCTGGGGGGCCTGCTCCTGGGGGGCCTGCTCCTGGGGGGCCTGCTCCTGGGCGGCCTGCTCCCGGCGGGCGTCGCGCTCGTCGCGCGGGGTACTGCTGTCGTGGTCCACGGCGGTCCTCCTGCTCTCCGCCCCGAGCGGAGGGACGGGCGCCGCGATGACGGGGCGGCGCCCGGTCAGGCTACCCCTCGTTCAGGGCGTGGCGTCGTCGTCGGCCTCTGATCGTGGCGCGGGGCGCCAGACGACCAGCTCGGTCCGGCGCTGCGCGCGCGTGCCGTGGCGCAGAGTGACCACGTCCCCCTCGAGTCCGGCGGCGAACACGCGGCGGCCCGGCCGGTTCAGGAGCTCGTCGGCGAGGGCCGACTCCAGCTCGCGCACCCGCTGCGAGAGCGACTGCACCTGGTTCTCGAGCTGCAGGATGCGCGCGATGCCCTCGAGCGAGACGCCCTCGGAGGAGAGCCGGGCGACCTCGCGCAGCTGCACCACGTCGCGCATCGAGTAGCGGCGCGACTTGCCCGCGGTGCGGGTCGGGCTCACGAGCCCGAGCCGGTCGTACTGCCGGAGCGTCTGCGGGTGCATCCCCGCCAGCTCGGCGGCGACGGCGATCGCGAAGACGGGCGTGTTCTCGTCCATGTCTCCTCCTCCGACCGGTCGCGCCGATCCGGTGCTAGTAGCGGGCCTTCTCCAGGATGTCCTCGCGCGGGTCCTCGTCCGGCTCGGCGGCGGCGTAGGCCTCGAGGGCCTCACGGGCGGCGGCGGACAGGTGGCTCGGGACGGCGACCTGCAGGACGGCGAGCAGGTCGCCCGTGCCCTTGGGAGTCGTGACGCCGCGGCCCTTGACGCGCAGGACGCGGCCGCTCGGGGTGCCTGCGGCGACCCGGAGCTTGACGGGCTCGCCGCCGAGGGTCGGCACCTCGATCGTCGCGCCGAAGACCGCCTCGACGAAGGTCACGGGGACCGTCACGCGCAGGTTCAGCCCGTCGCGCTCGAACACCGGATGCTTGCGGACCGAGACGGTGAGCACCAGGTCGCCGGGATCACCGCCGTCCGGGCTGGGGCGGCCCTTGCCGCGGACGCGGATCTTCTGGTCGTCGGCCACGCCGGCCGGGATGCGCACCGAGAGGGTGCGCCCGTCGCCGGTCTGCAGCTGGACGGTGTCGCCCCGGGTCGCGGTGCGGAAGTCGATGGTGGTGCTGGCGGTGACGTCGGCGCCCTTCTGCGGGCCGCCGAAGCCGCGGTAGCCGCCGCTGGGCTGGCCGAAGCGGCTGCCTCCGCCGCCGAACATGCCGCCGAGGATGTCCTCGAAGCCGGGCGGCGGGCCCTGCTGGGTGCTGTAGGAGGTGCGCCCGCCCTGGCCGAACATGCCGCCGAAGACGTCGTCGAACCCTCCGGGCTGGCCTCCCGCGGTGAAGCGCGCTCCGCCGCCCATGGCGCGGATCTGGTCGTACTCCTTGCGCTGCTCGGCGTCCGAGAGCACGGTGTACGCCTCGCTGATCTCCTTGAAGCGCGCCTCGGCCTTCGCGTCCCCCGGGTTGGAGTCGGGGTGGAACTGGCGGGCGAGCTTGCGGTAGGTCTTCTTCAGGTCCGCGGCGGAGACGTCCTTGGACACGCCGAGGACCTTGTAGAAGTCCTTGTCGAACCAATCCTGGCTGGCCATGTGCCTCTTCCTGTGTCGAATGCGGCGAGGGACCCCGCCCCGGTCCGGCAGCGTGCTGCCGAGCGGGGCGGGGTCCTCCGCGGTGGTGGTGCCGGTGGCGGGGTCAGTCGGCGGGGACTGCCACCACCACCTTGGCGGCCCGCAGCAGCGAGCCTCCGAGGTAGTAGCCCGCCTCGACGACGTCCGCGACCGTGGAGGTCTCGGCGCCGGGGGTGGGCTGCTGGAAGATCGCCTCGTGGATGTTCGGGTCGAACAGGTCGCCCACGGCGCCGGTCTTCACCAGGCCGAGCTTCTCCACTCCGCCGCGCAGCTTCTGCGCGATGGCCGTGAAGGGCCCGCCCTCGGCGAGGTCGCCGTGCTTCTCGGCGCGGTCGAGGTCGTCGAGCACGGGGAGGATGACCTTCACCGCGTCGCCGATCGCCCGCTCCTTGTCGACCTGGCGGTTCGCCTCGGTGCGCTTGCGGTAGTTCGCGTACTCCGCGGTCACCCGCTGGAGGTCGGCGAGGTGCTCGGCTGCGAGCGTCTCGGCGCTGGACTGTCCCGAGAGGAACGAGAGGTCGGCGTCCGAGAGGCTGGTCTCGACGTCGGGCCCCTCGGCCTCGATGAGGCCCTCCTGGTCCTGGGCGTCCTGCGCCGCCTCGGCTCCCGCCTCGCCGCCGGTGGCCGGCTGCTCCTCGGGGAGGTCCTGGGGCTCGTTCTCGGCTGCCATGGCTACTTCGTGTCCTTCGGCTCGTCCTCGTCGATGACCTCGGCGTCGACGATGTCCTCGTCGTCCTTCTTGTCACCGTCGGCCGGAGCGTCCGCGGGGGCGCTCTGCGCGGCCTGGTCCTGGGAGTAGATCGCCTGGCCGATCTTGGTCTGCGAGGCGTTGAGGGCGTCGAACGCGGTCTTGACGGCCGCGTCGTCGTCGCCGGCGAGCGCGGTCTTCAGCGCGTCGACGTCTCCCTGCACCTCGGACTTGACGTCCTCGGGCAGCTTGTCCTCGTTGTCCTTGATCAGCTTGTCGATCGAGTACGCCAGGGTCTCGGCGTTGTTGCGGATCTCGGCGGCCTCGCGGCGGGCCTTGTCCTCGGCGGCGTGCTCCTCGGCCTCGCGGACCATGCGGTCGATGTCGTCCTTGGGCAGCGACGAGCCGCCCGTGATCGTCATCGACTGCTCCTTGCCGGTGCCCTTGTCCTTCGCGGACACGTGGACGATGCCGTTGGCGTCGATGTCGAAGGTGACCTCGACCTGCGGGATGCCGCGCGGGGCCGGCGCGATGCCGGTCAGCTCGAACGTGCCCAGGTTCTTGTTGTCGCGGGTGAACTCGCGCTCGCCCTGGAAGACCTGGATCGCGACGGACGGCTGGTTGTCGTCGGCCGTGGTGAAGGTCTCGGACCTCTTGGTCGGGATCGCGGTGTTGCGCTCGATGAGCTTCGTCATGATCCCGCCCTTGGTCTCGATGCCCAGCGAGAGCGGGGTCACGTCGATCAGGAGGACGTCCTTGCGCTCGCCCTTGAGGACGCCGGCCTGCAGCGCGGCGCCGACGGCGACGACCTCGTCCGGGTTGACGCCCTTGTTGGGCTCCTTGCCCCCGGTGAGCTTCTTGACGAGCTCGGCGACGGCCGGCATGCGGGTCGAGCCGCCGACGAGGACCACGTGAGCGATGTCCTCGACCTTGACGCCCGCCTCGGCGATGACGTCGGTGAAGGGCTTGCGGGTGCGCTCGATCAGGTCGCTGGTGAGCTCCTCGAACTTGGCGCGGGTGAGCGTCTCGTCGAGGTTCGCCGGACCGTTCTCGGTGAGCGAGAGGTAGGGCAGCTGGATGCTGGTCGAGGTGCTCGAGGAGAGCTCCTTCTTCGCCTGCTCCGCGGCCTCCTTGAGGCGCTGGCGAGCGATCTTGTCCTTCGAGACGTCGACTCCGGTCGAGTCCTTGAAGCGCTTGACCAGGTGGTCGACGACGCGCTGGTCCCAGTCGTCGCCGCCGAGGCGGTTGTCGCCCGAGGTCGCACGGACCTGGATGGTCGAGAAGTCGTCGTCCTTGCCCACCTCGAGGAGGGAGACGTCGAACGTTCCGCCGCCGAGGTCGAAGACGAGGATGAGCTCGTCCTCCTTGCCCTTGTCGAGGCCGTAGGCCAGCGCGGCCGCGGTGGGCTCGTTGATGATGCGCAGGACGTTGAGTCCGGCGATCTCGCCGGCGTCCTTGGTCGCCTGGCGCTCGGCGTCGTTGAAGTAGGCCGGGACGGTGATGACCGCGTCGGTCACCTTGTCGCCCAGGTACTGCTCCGCGTCGCGCTTGAGCTTGCCCAGGATGCGGGCCGAGATCTCCTGCGGGGTGTACTTCTTGTCCTCCACGCCGAAGGTCCAGTCGGTGCCCATGTGGCGCTTGACCGACGCGATGGTGCGGTCGACGTTGGTGACGGCCTGGCGCTTCGCGGTCTCGCCGACGAGCACCTCCCCGTCCTTGGTGAACGCCACGACGGACGGCGTGGTGCGGAAGCCCTCGGCGTTGGCGATGACGGTGGGCTCGCCTCCCTCGAGGACGGCCACGACAGAGTTGGTGGTTCCCAGGTCGATGCCTACGGCACGGGACATATGCGTTGTTCTCCTTCGCGATCGGCGTCGCGCGGGCGGCTGCCGGTCAGTTGACGGGTGGTGCGGAATCCTCTGCGGGAGTTGAGCCCCGCACGCTCAAGTTTACGCATCCGTCGTCTCGCGTCAAGTCCGGAGGCGAGAAGTTGAGTCGCATCGGCTCAACTCTCAGACTCGCGGGTCCCGCCGCTTCCGGCCGTTCACCTCCTCCCCCTACGGTGGGCCCATGACGACGCGCACCGGCCGCTGGCCCGTCCTCGCCTGGGGCCTGTGGGACTGGGGCGGATCGGCCTTCAACGCGGTGGTGACCACCTTCGTCTTCACCGTCTACCTGACCACCGACGGGCTCTTCGGCACCTCGAGCGGAGTCTCGGCCGCGCTCGGCTGGTCCCTCGCCGCCGCCGGCGTGGTCGTCGCCGTGATCGCGCCGATCACAGGCCGCCGGGCCGACCTCGGCGGGCGCCGCCGGCTCTGGCTGGGGATCCACTCCGCCGTCGTCGTCCTCTGCATCCTGCTGATGTTCCTCGTGCGCCCCGACCCGGCCCTCCTCTGGCTGGGACTCGGACTGCTCGCGGTCGGCACGGTCTTCTTCGAGTTCGCGAGCGTCAACTACAACGCGATGCTCCTCCAGGTCTCGACCCGGGCGACCATCGGCCGCGTCTCCGGCTTCGGGTGGGGCATGGGCTACGTCGGCGGGATCGTTCTACTGCTGATCGTGTACTTCGGCTTCATCTCGCCCGAGGTCGGGCTCTTCGGAGTGACGGGGGACGACGGCCTCGACGTGCGCGTCTCGATCCTGGTCGCCGGCGTGTGGTTCGCCGTCTTCGCCCTTCCGGTGCTGGTCGCGGTGCCGGAGACGCCGGCACAGGCGAGCCGGGCGGAGCGCGTCGGCGTGATCGCCTCCTACCGCGCGCTCTTCGCGCAGGTCGCCGCCCTCTGGCGCGAGAGCCGCAGCACCGTGGCCTTCCTCATCGCCAGCGCGGTGTTCCGCGACGGGCTCACCGGGGTCTTCACCTTCGGCGGCGTGCTGGCGCAGGGCACCTTCGGCTTCGACGCCGGCGAGGTGATCCTGTTCGCCATCGCCGCGAACGTCGTGGCCGGAGTGGCGACCATCTCGGTCGGCGCGCTCGACGACCGCATCGGCCCCAAGGCCGTGATCGTCGCCTCGCTCATCGGCCTGGTCGTCTGCGGCACCGCCGTCTTCGTCCTGCACGACGGGGGGAGCACGGTGTTCTGGATCTTCGGCCTGCTGCTGTGCCTGTTCGTCGGCCCGGCGCAGTCGGCGAGCCGCAGCTACCTGGCCCGCCTCATCCCGGAGGGACGCGAGGGCGAGATCTTCGGCCTCTACGCGACCACCGGGCGGGCGGCCTCGTTCCTCGCGCCCGCCGCCTTCGCAGCCGCCGTCTCGATCGCCGCGGCCCTCTCGGGCAGCGGCGAGGCGAACGTGCAGTACTGGGGCATCCTCGGGCTCGTCCTCGTCCTCGCCGTGGGGCTGGTGCTGCTCCTGCCGGTGCGGCGCCCGCCGGCCACCGCCCCCGTCGTGCCGGAGCCGCGGCTCGCTCCGCCCGCCCGCCGGGACTGACGAGGCCCGGCCCGCGGAGACGCGGGCGAGGCCCCTCCCCGCGCGCCATGGCCGAGGATCAGACCGTGGCGATCCAGAACACGATCAGCAGGAGCGTGACGAGGAAGCCGGTCAGGAAGTTCAGCGCGAGGAAGCGCTTCCAGCCCGCGTTCGCCCGCTCCGCCTCGGCGTCCTCGAGCGACCGGTACGGCCAGATGCTCACCGCGTACGGCACCGCGAGGATTGCCGCGAGGGTCCCCGGCCAGGGCAGCAGGAGCAGGAGCAGGCCGCTCGCGACGTAGGCGGCGATGGCGAAGCGCGTGGTCGCCTTCGCTCCGATCACGGTCGCGATCGAGCCGATGCCGCCCGCGCGGTCGGCCAGGATGTCCTGCACCGCGCCGAAGGCGTGGCTCGCGATCCCCCAGAGGAAGAACGCCACGAGCAGCGCCACGAGAGGTCCGGTGACCACGGTGCCCGCGAGGGCGATCCCGTAGACGGCCGGGCTGACGAAGTGGGTCGCCGAGGTCAGCGAGTCGACGAACGGGCGCTCCTTGAAGCGGAGCCCCGGCGCACTGTAGGCGATCACGGCGAAGACGCTGATCGCGAGGACCAGCCACGAGATCGGTGACCCGAGCAGCACGAGCGCCACCAGGAACGGCACGTTCGTGGCCACCGCCGCGATGAGCGTCGCGCGGTGCTCGCTCCGGTCGAGCACGGCGCCCTCGACGCCGCCCTTGCGGGGGTTCCGCAGGTCGGACTCGTAGTCGAAGACGTCGTTGATCCCGTACATCGCGAGGTTGTAGGGGATGAGGAAGTAGATCGTGCCGAGCACGAAGGCGAGGTCGATCTCGCGGGTGGTCAGCAGGTACGCCGCCGCGAACGGGTAGGCGGTGTTGACCCAGCTCAGCGGGCGGCTCGAGACGAACAGCGCGCGCAGCCGGTTCACGGCTCGCTCCGACGACGCGAGGGCAGGAGCACCCAGAGCGCCGGGAGGGCGAGGGCCGCGGCGATCGCGTAGGCGAAGTCCTCGATCGGAGCGACGCCGATCCGGATGCCCGAGATCAGGTCGTCGTCGTAGGCGACCAGCAGGCCCACTCCGATCATGATGTTGTCGAAGACGGCGGTCATCACCAGCAGCACGGCGAGCGTGCCGAGGACGGCGGGCAGGCGCAGGACGCGTCGGCGCAGCGCGAGCAGCAGCAGCACCAGCACCACCGCGAGGAACACGGCGTTGAGGAGGAGGTAGGTCACGCGCGCGCCTCCGCCCGCCGGGCGACCCGCTGCGAGAGGAAGCCGTGCACGTCCATCGTCAGGTAGCAGAGCAGGGTGAGGAAGAGGACCTCCTCGACCGGGAGCTCCGGCGCGATCTGCAGGCCGGTCATGTAGGAGGTCTCACCGCGGAAGAAGACGCCCAGGCCGATCCCCACGAGGTCCCAGACCAGGAAGAACGCGACTCCCGCGGGCAGCACGATCGCCGCGCGTCGCGCGTCCGCCCAGAAGAACAGCCGGAAGCGGCGGTCGAGCACGATCATCCCGGTGATCGAGACGAGGAGCGCGAGCAGGTAGAGGATCCCCACGCCTACTCCCCCACGGCGACGGGCGCGACCGGAGCGGACGGCGCCTCCCGCACGGGCAGCGGCTCGGTCGACACGTCGCCGCGCACGCGCTTGAGCATGACCTCGGCGCTGATGATGCACATCGGCAGGCCGATGCCGGGGATCGTGGAGCTGCCGGCGAAGAGCAGGCCGTCGACGTGCCGGCTGACGTTCCCGGCGCGGAAGAAGGCGCTCTGCGAGAGGACGTGGGCCGGTCCGAGCATCGAGCCGCGCCAGGCGCCGAGGTCGCTCTCGAAGTCGGCCGGGCCGATGGTGCGGCGGACGACGATCCGCTCGGCCAGGTCGGTCGCGCCGGTCCAGGACGCGATCTGCGCGATGGCCTGGTCGGCGATGGCCTCGACGCGCGCGTCGCCCGCGCCGTCGACTCCGCCGTGGCCGATCGAGGTGTCGGCGGGGATCGGCACGAGCACGAACAGATTCTCGTGCCCCTCCGGAGCCGTGCTCGCGTCGGTCGCGCTCGGGCGGCAGACGTAGATCGACGCGGGATCGGGGACGGTCGGGTGCTCGCCGAAGATCTTGTCGAAGTTGTCGCGCCAGTCCTTCGTGAAGAGCAGGGTGTGGTGCTCGAGCTCGGGCAGCTCCCCGCGCATGCCCAGGAGGACGAGGACGGCGCTCGGGCCGGGCTCGCGCTTCTCCCAGTAGGCGGGCGGGTAGGTCCGCAGCTCCTCGGGGAGGAGCGACTGCTCGGTGGTGAAGAGGTCGGAGGCGTTGACGACCAGGTCGGCCGGGATCCGCTCCGTGCCGTTGGGACCCGTGAACTCGACTCCGACGACCTCGGCGCCGCGGCGTCGGCCGCGGGGCGAGCGGGCGGTGAGGATCCGCGTCGCGGGCGAGGACGTGCGGACGGTGACGCCGGCCTCCTCGGCGACGTCGGCGACCGCCTCGATCAGCTTCGTGAATCCGCCCATCGGGTAGAGCACGCCGTCGGCGAGGTCGAGGTGGCTCATCAGGTGGTACATGCTCGGCGCGGCGAACGGCGAGGAGCCGAGGAAGACGGCCGGGTAGCCGAGGATCTGGCGCAGCCGGTTGTCGGTGACCGCCGTCGCCGCGAACGTGTCGAGCGGAGTGAGCAGCAGGCGGCCGAGCCTCCCGGTCCGGCTGAGCACGTCGCGGCGCAGCAGCGGGAGGAAGGACGAGAAGCTCGTGTAGAGGAAGCGGCGCTTGGCCATCTCGTAGGTGTCGCGCGCGGAGTCGAGGTATGCGCGCATCCGCTCGCCCGCTCCGGGCTCGATGCTCTCGAAGAGCGCGAGGTTCGATTCGAGGTCGGCGAGCACGTCGATCGGCTCGTCGACGCCCTCGCTGTAGACCCGGTAGCCGGGGTCGAGCGTGACGAGGTCGAGGCGCTCCTCGGCGCTGGTGCCCATGAGGCGGAAGAAGTGGTCGAACACCTCGGGCATCAGGTACCAGGAGGGACCGGTATCGAAGCGGAAGCCCTCGTGCTCCCACGAGCCGGCGCGGCCGCCGACGGCCTCGCGCGCCTCCAGGAGGGTCACGTCGTAGCCGTCGCGCGCGAGCAGCGCGGCGGAGGCGAGTCCGCCGATCCCCCCGCCGATGACGACGGCGCGGTGCGGGCCGGTCCTCGAGCGGGTCGCGCGGACGGGGCCGGGGCCCAGGCGCGGGCCGAGCGTCGACACGGCCGCCTTGGCCGCGAGCGCCGCCTTGGCGGCCGTGGGCACGCTGACGCGGGCGCGGAGGAGCTCCTCGGCGGGCGTCGCGCGGATCCGGTCGGCCAGGGCGGCGAAGAGGGAGTGGGCCAGCAGGACCGCGCGCCGACTCGAGCGCGGGAGCTCGGCCACGATGGCTGCGGCCTCGGCGAGGTCGTCGTCGAGGTCGGCGAGCAGCGAGGCCTTGTCGCGCTCGGAGAACGCCCGCGGGTCGACTCCGGGGAAGTAGCTGCGGCCGAGGCCGTCGACGTCGGCGGCGAGATCGCGGAGGAAGTTGACCTTCTGGAACGCGGCGCCCAGGCGGCGCGCTCCGGCCACGAGCCGCTCGCGGGCGGCCTCGGAGACGAGCCCCGCGTCCGGCGCCGCGAGGAACACGTGCAGGCACATCAGCCCGACGACCTCGGCGGAGCCGTAGACGTAGGCCTCGAAGGACTCGGGGGTGTGCTCGGTCTCGCGGAGGTCGGCGCGCATCGACGCGAAGAACGGCCGGGTGAGCTCGGTGCCGAATCCGGTCGCCCGCGCGGTCCGAGCGAAGGCGTGGATCACGAGGTTGGAGCTGTAGCCGGAGGCGAGCGCGCGCTCGGTCTCGGCCTCGAAGGCGTCGAGAGACTCCTCCACCGCGGCCCGATCGAGACGGGCCTCCTCGGCGACGCCGTCGACGATCTCGTCGGCGACGCGCACGAGGGCGTAGACGTCCTCCACCCGCTCGCGGACACCCGGGGCTAGCAGACGCGTGGCCAGCCCGAAGGAGGTGGAGTAGCGGCGGATCACCTGCGCGGACGACTCGTGCGCGACGCGGTCGTACAGTTCGCTCTGGCGGCTCATCGTGCCACCGTACGGGGGCTCGGCCGGGCGGAGCGCATCGTCGCGCGCATCCGCGCGTGGCGGACAGCGCTCATCGGGTGCGCCCGACCACGCTGGCCACCAGCGGGCGGACCTCGTTGCGGAACGCCTCCGACACCGCGGGCGTCTCCAGAGCCGCCCAGGCGCGATCGGCGAACTGGTTCGCGAGCCCCTCGGCGTAGCTGCGGGCGCCGCACTCCTCGAGGATGCCGCGCACCTTCTCCGCGGTCTCGGGCGCGAGGTGCTCGTCGCCGATCAGCGCCTCGATGTCGGGCCAGCAGTCCGTGCCGGCCGCGTGGGCGATGAGGACGGTGCGCTTGCCCTCGCGGAGGTCGCCCAGCGTGGTCTTGCCGGTCTGCCCCTCCGAGCCGAAGACCCCGAGCAGGTCGTCGACGATCTGATAGGCGATGCCGATCCAGCGGCCGAACTCGCCGAGGGCGTCCACCGCGGCGTCCGAGGCCCCGGCGAGGATCGCTCCGGCCTGCAGCGGCGCCTCGAACGAGTAGACGGCCGTCTTGAGGCGCTCCATCTCGAGCACCTCGTCGACCGAGGGCATGCCCGGCATGAGGGAGAAGTCCACATCGGCCAGCTCACCCGCGGCGGAGGCGAAGACGGCCTCGTCGAGCAGGGTGAGCAGGCGGGCCCGCACGCCGTCGGAGGCGCCGACGCCCTCGACGAGGCGGTGGGCGCCGGTGAGGGCGAGGTCCCCGGCGATCACGGCCACCGAGGTGCCCCGGTGCTCGGCGATCGGGATGGAGAGGCCCGCGGTCGTCGCCTCGTCGCGGTAGCTGCCCGAGACGTTCGGGCCGCCGCGGCGCACGAAGTCGCGGTCGATCACGTCGTCGTGCACGATCAGCGCGGTGTGCAGCAGCTCGAACGCCGCGCCGAGGTGGGCGGCGGCCTCCGGATCCTGGCCGCCGTGGGCCTCGTACGCGGAGATCACCATCAGCGGGCGGAAGCGCTTACCGCCGCGGGTGTTGGCCTCCAGCGTCTGCCAGAGGGTCAGGTAGCGGGGTCCGAGACGCACCGCCCGGGACCTCGCCAACGAGAAGAACCTGTCCAGGACGGCATCGACGTGCTCCTGCCTCAACCGGGACAGAACCACGGGGTCGCGCGTATCCACGTGGGAAGGCTAACAAAGGGGAGAACCAGGACGATAAGCCGGCTGATGTGTTGCGGCGTGCTTGACTTGCGGGTATGACTTCGCCAGCCGCCACTGTGCAGACGGACCGGATCGAGCAGGTGGTCCTCCTCGACGAGGCCGGGAACGCTGTGGGGGTCGCCGACAAGGCGACCGTGCACGACACGGCCACTCCCCTGCACCTCGCGTTCTCCTGCCACGTCTTCTCCCCGGACGGCGCGCTTCTGGTGACCCGCCGCGCACTCGAGAAGCGCACCTGGCCGGGCGTCTGGACCAACTCCTTCTGCGGGCACCCCGCCCCGGGCGAGCGGATCGAGGACGCCGTCGTCCGCCGGGCCGAGCGCGAGCTCGGCGCCCGGCTGGCCACGCTGGAGGTCGCCCTGCCGGACTTCCGCTACCGCGCGGTCGACGCGTCCGGCGTCGTCGAGAACGAGATCTGCCCCGTCTACACGGCGACGCTGTCGAGCCGCGACGCCCTCGATCCGCGCCTCGACGAGGTCATGGACTACGAGTGGGTCGACGCCGAGGCGACGCTCGCCGCCGTCCGCTCGACCCCCTGGGCGTTCTCCCCCTGGCTCGTGCTGCAGCTCCCCCGCCTGCTGGGCTGACCCCCGCGCCCTGATCCCTGCGCCGGAGTCAGTCGGTGTAGACGTCCGTGCGGTGGAAGTTGAGCGCCGACCGCGACGCGGTCGGACCGCGCTGGCCCTGGTACCGCGAGCTGTACTCCGCCGAGCCGTAGGGCTTCTCGGCGGGCGAGCTGAGGCGGAAGAAGCACATCTGGCCGATCTTCATCCCCGGCCAGAGCGTGATGGGGAGCGTCGCGACGTTGCTGAGCTCGAGGGTGACGTGGCCGGTGAAGCCCGGATCGATGAACCCGGCGGTCGAGTGGGTCAGCAGCCCGAGCCGTCCGAGAGAGCTCTTGCCCTCGAGGCGCGCCGCGATGTCGTCCGGCAGCGACACCTCCTCGTAGGTCGAGCCGAGCACGAACTCTCCCGGGTGGAGGATGAACGGCTCGCCCTGCGGCGTCTCGACCAGGCGGGTCAGCTCGGGCTGGTCCTCGGCCGGATCGATGTACGGGTAGCGGTGGTTGTCGAACAGCCGGAAGAAGCGGTCGAGGCGCACATCGACGGACGACGGCTGCAGCATCGACGGATCGTGCGGGGCGAGCCCCACGCGGCCGGAGGCGAGTTCGAGCGAGATGTCGCGGTCGGAGAGGAGCACGCTGCGATCCTAGGGCGTGGCGCGACCCCGGGGAGTGGGCCGGCTCCGGGCCTTGCTACGATGTCCTGGTGCGCCCGAGCGGCGCCGCGCGAGTGTAGTTCAATGGTAGAACTTCTGCTTCCCAAGCAGATGGCGCGGGTTCGATTCCCGTCACTCGCTCTCCTCTCCCCTCGTCTGCGGCCGGTCCTCCGGCACGATGCGAGCGGCTCCTCCTCCGGCGCTGCAGCGGCGTCCGTCAGCGCAGCGGCGTCCGGCAGCCCCGCGGTGTCCGTCAGCCCAGCAGCGGCAGCCGCCCGACGATCCTGTCGATCCGGTTCCTCGGCCCCACCAGGCTGACCGCGAGGTACTGCAGCTCGTCGGAGCCGCTCGCCGCCACCGCCTCCCGGTACTCGTCGTACACCCGGGTGGCCTGCGCCGACGCGGGCATGTCGGCGACGAACGTCCCCTCGTGCGCCTCGGCCTTCGCGCGGATCGCGAGCAGGGTGGCCGCGTCGGCGGCGAGGACCGTGCAGCCGGCCCACGGCAGACCGGGATGCAGCGATCCGGACGCGTCGGCGGGGCTCGGTCCGAGCAGTCCCGCGACGTGCGCGGCCGTCGCGGCGCCCACGCAGATCGCGGCGTTCACGGCGCGACCGGCGGGGAGGGACTCGTCGACGACGACCACCCACTTGAGGCGGGCCGAGCGGGTGGGCGCGGCGGTGTCGATCTCGTCGGGGTGGAAGCCGACGGCGTCGGGGGCGGGGATGGTCATGCTGCTCCTCGGTTCGTGCGAAGTGACGTCACGAAGAGTAGGCAGGAGGGCTCCCCTGCGGCAGGATCTCCGTATGAACGACCAGCAGAACGGCCCAGGAGCGGCACTCGACGAACTCGACGTCCGGATCCTGCAGGTCCTGCAGTCGGATGCACGGATCACGAACCGGGACCTCGCAGCCGCCGTGCACGTCTCGCCCACCACCGCCCTCGACCGAACGAGGAGCCTCCGGCGCCGCGGCGTCATCACCGGCGCGACGCTCACTCTCGACTTCGCGGCCCTCGGGCGCGGCGTGCAGGCGCTGATCGCGGTCCGCATCCGTCCGCCGTCGCGCGAGATCATCGAGGCCTTCCGCGACTGGGTCGCCGGCCTCGACGAGACGGTCGGCGTGTTCGTCACCTCCGGCTCGGAGGACTTCATCATCCACGTCGCCGTCCGCGACAACCAGGACCTCTACGCCTTCGTCATCGACGAGCTGACGCAGCGCCGCGAGGTCGCCGACGTGCGCACCTCGGTCGTCTACGAGCACCTGCGCGAGCAGGTCGTCCTGCCGCTGGAGCCGCACGGCCGCGCGGAGCGGTGAGGCGCCCGAGCGGCGTTCCGACGCGACACGCCGGGCGGATCAGTGGCAGCGCGCGGGATCGCGGGACGCAGAGGGCAGGGTGGAGGGGTGACAGAGCTCGTCCAGATCCCGTCGCCGGGCGTCGCCCTCGAGTACGGGCACCCCGGCCGGCCCGTGGTGGTCGTGCTGCACGACGTCTTCGGGCGCCTGCCGTGGCTGGAGCCGTTCGCCGAGGCCGTGGCGAAGCACGGCTACCACGTGCTCGTGCCCGACCTCTACGACGGCTGGGCCACGCTCGCCCCGGAGGACGCGCGCGACCTCGCCGCGATGGCCGCGCAGGACCGCACCCTCGCCGCCGTCGCCGAGGCGGTCGGCACCGGAGTCGCGGCCGGGGCACCGCGCAGCGCCGTCATCGGCTTCGGCTTCGGCGGCCGCCTCGGGCTGCTCGCCGCGGGCACCGGGCTCGTGGACGCGGTGGTCGCGTACTACGCCACCCTCGGTGCGGAGGAGCACGTTCTGGTCCCGTGCCCCACCCTCCTGCACTACGCGCAGAGCGACGAGTGGCCCGCGGGCGACGACCCGGAGTCGTTCGTCGGGCGGCTGAAGGAGTCGGGGACGCCGGTCACGGCGCACACCTACCCGGACACGCAACGGCACTTCGCGAACGGCAACCTGCGCGACGCGGTCAGCCCCGCCTCCGCGGCGCTCGCCTACGCGCGGACGCTCTCGTTCCTCAATCCACAGCTCATCGACACCTGAGCTCAGCCCTGCACGTCGTGCAGGTGGTGCTGGACGTCGTGCAGGTAGTAGCGGGCGATCGTGTCGACCGTGAACGCCGCGCCGTCGCTGCGGCGGCCTCGGCGCTGCCACTGGGCGCCGGCGACGGAGTCGAACACCTCGGCGATGCGCTCGGCCGCCTCGACCAGCTCGCGGCCGACCGTCGCGGGGTCCTGCTGGTCGTAGCGCTCCTCCACGGCGGTGACGTCCTGGTCCCAGTTGGGGTAGAGCGGGTCGTCGCCGGCGAGCATCAGCTGCACGCGGGTGCGGTAGATGCGGTGCACGTCGCGCACGTGCGCGGCGTACTCGAGCGGCGACCAGGTCTCGTCGTCGGGCCGGCCCGCCGCATCGTCGCGGTCGAGCACGTAGGGCCAGGCGGCGGCGTTCTCGCGGATGAGCTCGGCGACCTCGTCGGCGTCGACGAGCGAGGCGTCGAAACCGCACTCGAGGCAGGGGCGCTCGAGGACCCAGGTCCAGTCCTTGGTGTCGGGAGTGATCGGCATGGCACCAGAGTAGGGCGCCGCCGGATCAGCAGCGCGTCGGGGTCCCCTGCACGGCGCCGCGCTCGCCGTCGGCCGTCCACGGGAGCCGGGGCAGGCCCTCGGCTCCCGTCGCGGCTCCCTGCTCGACCGCGATGGCGGCCAGGGTGCGGGCGACCGTCGCAGCGAAGTCGCCGCCAGGCGTCGAGCTGTTGATCGAGACGGCCACGGTCAGGCCCGAGACCGGGTCGGAGTAGGCGGCGGTGACGAAGCCGGGCGCGAGACCCGAGAAGCCGCGGAGGGGTCCCGCCTCGTGCCCGCCGAGCCCGGCGCGGAGGTAGTCGGCGCGGCCCTGGCCCTGGACGACCGGGTCCTGCCACATGGCGTCGCCCGCGGGATCGGCCGCGAGCCCCGTCGCCAGCCGCCGGAGGTCCTCCAGATCGGTCAGCGCTCCGCCCGCGGCGCCGAGCGCGGACGGGGACGCGGCGGTGACGTCGAGCCGCACGTCGCAGCGCTTCTCCCCGGTCGCCGGGTCCAGCGCGACCGCGTAGCCGCGGGGGGACGGAGCGGGCAGGTCGACCTCGGAGGCGCCGGGCAGCTCCGTGCTGCGCAGCCCGTACCGCGGCACCACGTACTGGTCGTAGAGCTCCCCGATGCTCCGACCGGTCACCTGCGCGGCGACGATGCCGGCGAGCAGCGGACCGGTGGCGGAGTCGGACCACGCCGCTCCGGGCTCGGCCGAGGCGCCGCGCACCTGGGCCGCGGCGAGCAGCTCGAGCGTCGGCCACTGCCGCGGGGGGTTCTGGAGCACGGTCGGCCAGAGCGCCGAGCGGAAGTCGGCCAGGCCGGAGGTGTGCGCGCAGAGCTCGCGCAGCGTGAGGCCGTCGATGCCGGGCAGGGAGCGAAGCGTCTCGCCGACGTCGGCGTCGAGGTCGACCCGGCCGGAGTCGGCGAGGGCGAGGACCACGTCGCAGGTCATCGCCTCGGTGCCGCCGGTGCCGAGCCGCAGGTGCGCGTCGGTGGTGAGGGCGGTGGTGCGCTCGTCCGACTCCCAGCCGACCGCGCCCTCCCAGCTGCCGCCCCATGGCGACCAGACGCCGGCGACCGCTCCGGTCGCGCCGGCGACGCCGACCGTCTCGTCGAGGAACCCCGACAGGGCGGAGGCGAGCTCCTCCGACGCCGCCTGCGCGGGCGCCTCCGCCACGCGCGAGGCGGCGGCGGGCGTGCAGCCGGCCAGTGCGAGCACGAGGACCGGGACGACGAGCAGCCCCGTCCGCGTCCGTCTGCGAGATCCCATGCCGTGCGACTCCCCCGTCGTCTGCGAACGGCACCACTGTACGGGGGCTCCGTCGGGCCGGAGAGGGCCGCTGAGCGCCCGATCGCGATTCGTGTCCTGACCGTGACCGGCGGAGTCCACCCCGTTCCCAAACCGGCAGGCGCCCGGTTACGAAGAGAGGGAGTACAGCGCAGAGGCGCTGCTCGAAGGAGGTAAGAGACCATGCGCAGATCCCCCAATCGACTGCTGGCGACTCTCTTCGGAGCCGTCTACGTCGTCGTCGGGCTGCTCGGCTTCGTCGTGACCGGAGGCGTGCAGTTCCTCTCGACCGAAGGCGGGCTCCTGCTCGGCATCTTCGAGGTGAACCCGCTGCACAACATCGCCCACCTGCTCATCGGAGGCGCGCTGCTGATCGCGGGCCTGTCGACCGTCGCCGCGGCGAAGACCGTCAACGTGACCGTCGGAGCGGTGTACCTGCTGCTCGGCATCGTCGGCTTCTTCCTGGTCGACACCGCTCTGAACGTGCTGGCGCTGAACACCGCCGACCACTTCCTGCACCTGGCCAGCGCGCTGGTGCTCCTGGGAGTCGGACTCGGCACCGAGAAGACGGCGAGGACGCGCACCACCGCGACCGCCTGACCCGGGCGGCACCCGCCGCCCCCCTCTACTCCGTCCGCCGTGGGCCCGCCGTTTTCCGCGGCGGACGGACTGAACGGCCCCGGACGACACGATGCGGTGTGTCGATCCGGGGCCTCCTCTTCTTCCTCGATTCAGCGAAGGAGCCGCTATGACCACCGTGGCCCGCTGCAACGCCGCTTTCGCCGGACTCGGCGCCGGGCTCGTCCACCTCTCGCTCGCCGCCGGCGGCGAGGGCGTGCAGGCTCCGGTGATCGGAGCGCTCGGTGCTGTCGAAATCCTCTGGGCGGTCCTCGTCCTGGCACGCGGCCGGATCGTCGTGCCGCGCTCCGCGCTGGTCGTCGCGGTCGCCTCCCTGGCGGCGTTCGCCCTCGCTCTGGCCCTCGGCGCACTCGCCGAGCCCCTCCCCGCGCTGGCCGCCGCGGTCCTCCAGCTGATCGCGGTCGCCGTGGTGGCCGTCTCGCTCCGCTCTCCGCGCGTCGAGGAGAAGGCCGTCTCGCCGTCGCGAGCTCTCGTCGGACTCCTGGCCGGCGCGCTCACCGTCTCCGCCCTCGCCACCCCCGCCATGGCCGCCTCCTCGGGCGGCTCGGGCGACATGGGCGGGATGATGCACTCCGTCGTCGACGGCGGACACGGGCACTGACGCCTCTGGTCCCAGCGGCTCCGCTCGGCTAAGGTAAGGCAGTCCTCAGTCGCCGAGGGAGGCCACCGTGTCGAACGTCATCCCGTTCTCCGAGGCCCTGCGCCTGCGCATCGGGCAGTCCGGCGCGGACGACGAGGGCGCCGCCTTCATGACCTCGCTGATGACCGGCTCCGGCAGCCGCGACGACTACATCGCGCTCATCTCGCAGCACTACTTCGTCTACGAGGCCCTCGAGGCCGTGGCGGAGGACATGGCCGGCGATCCGGTCGCGGAGCCCTTCCTCTCGGCCAAACTCACCCGGCTCCCCGCGATCGCGGAGGACCTGCGCTTCCTCGTCGGCGAGGACTGGCGCGAGCGCATCCGCCCGCTGCCCTCGACCAGCGCCTACGTCGACCGGATCCGCACCGTGGCCTCGGGCTGGAGCGGCGGCTTCGTCGCCCACCACTACACGCGCTACCTCGGTGACCTCTCCGGCTGCGCGATCGTCCGCGGGCTGCTGCAGCGGCGGTTCGGCTTCGAGACCAACGGCGTCGGCTTCTTCCTCTTCGGCGAGATCGCCGCACCGTCGGCCTTCCGCGCCACCTATCGCGAGCAGCTCGACGCCGCGGGCTGGGACGAGGAGGAGCGCGAGCGGGTCATCGCGGAGGTCGCGGAGGCGTACCGGCTGACGACGGAGCTGTTCCGCGATCTCGCCCGGACCTGCGCGGCGGCCTGAGGCCCCTGCTCCCACGTCCTCCGCGGGGCGTCAGTCCGCGGACGCCTCCGCGACGGCGGCCGGCTCGGCTCGCCGTTCGGACATGAAGCGCAGCACGTCCTTGTCGACGATGATGTCGCTCGGCCGGAGCGGCCGCGTCAGGTAGAGCCCCTCGAGGCTCGTGATGCGGCTGAGCGCCACGTAGGTCTGCCCGGGGGCGAAGGCGCGCTGCCCGAGGTCGACCACGGCGGAGTCGTAGGTCTTGCCCTGCGACTTGTGGATCGTGACCGCCCACGCCAGGCGGAGCGGGAACTGCGCGAACTCGGCGACGATCTCGCGGGTGAGCTTCTTCGTCGCGGCGGAGTAGGAGTAGCGGTAGCGCTCCCAGGTCGCGGGCTCGACCTCGTGGACCTCGCCGTCCACCTCGACCCACACCGTCCCCGCGACCTTCGTCACCCGGCCGATCGTGCCGTTCACCCAGCGCTGCTCGGAGTCGTTGCGCAGGAACATCACGTGCGCGCCGATCTTGAGCTCGAGGTTCTGGTCCGCCGGATAGGCGCGCCCGCCGAAGTCGCCGCTGATCTCGGCCGAGGCGGTCTTCAGGGGGCCCTTCAGCCGCGCGAGCGCCGCCTGGTTGATGCGGTTGACCGTGTCGTTGCGGGTCGCGAGCGTGATCGCGTCGTCCGCCGGAGGCGTCCGCGCGCCCGCGGCGTTCAGCACGTCGGCGATCTCCTTCGTCACCATGCCGAAGCGGACCGCGTTGAGCATCCACTTGAAGCGCTCGTCGCTCTGCCGGTGGATCCGGCCGAGCTCGACGATCCGCAGCGGCGCCTCCTGCCAGACGAGGGCGTCGAAGAACCACAGCGAGCGGTAGCGGTCGGCGAAGTAGGCGCGCTCCTCCGGATCGCCGGGCACGGGTGCGAGCTGGAACGGGTCGCCGAAGAGGACGACCTGCACGCCCCCGAACGGCTCGGAGCGCCGCTGCCGCGCCTGCCGGAGGCTGCGGTCGATCCCGTCGAGCAGGTCGGCGTTGACCATGGAGATCTCGTCGATGACGAGCGTGTCGATGGTGTTGAGGAGCTTGCGCAGCTCGGGCGGCTGGTCGAGGTCGGAGTCGGCGATGACGCCGATCGGCAGTCGGAAGAGCGAGTGGATGGTCTGGCCGCCGACGTTCAGCGCCGCGACGCCGGTGGGGGCGCAGATGACGATCTGCTTGTCGGTGTTCCAGCTCAGGTGGTTGAGCAGGGTGGACTTGCCCGTGCCCGCGCGACCCGTGACGAACAGGTGCTCGCGCGTGTTCTCGATGAGGTCGAAGACCCGCTGCTGCTCGTCGGAGAGGGTCGGCTGAGTCACCGCTCCACTGTACCCGCGGGCCGCAGGGACCCCCGGGGCCCGGGCGCGGATCAGCCGCGCTTCTGGAGGGCGGCCAGGCGGTCGTTGTAGGCCGTGAGCTCGGCCTCTCCGGTGCGGTCGGCCTGGCGGTCGCGGCGCTTGGTCTCGCGGGCGTCGGAGCGGCTCCACATCATCGCGACGACGATCGCGAGCGCGAGGGTGGGGATCTCGCCGATGCTCCACGCGATGCCGCCGGCCGCCTGCTGATCGGCGAGCGCGGAGGTGCCCCAGCCCATCGCTCCGTACCAGTCGGCGAGGAGCAGCCCCTCCCCCGTCATCAGCGCGAGGCCGAAGAAGGCGTGGAACGCCATGGTGCCCAGCAGCAGCAGGAGGCGCATCGCGAAGGGCACGCGGTGCACGCTCGGGTCCACTCCGATCAGGACGCTGACGAAGAGGTACCCGGTGATCAGGAAGTGGACGATCATCCACTCGTGGCCGATGTGGTCCGTGGTGGCCCAGCGGAACAGCGGGGAGTAGTAGAAGCCCCAGAGCGACCCGACGAACAGCAGCGCGGCGACGATCGGGTGCGAGATCGCGGTGGCGAAGCGCGAGTGCACGGCGAGCAGCACCCACTCGCGGGCACCGCGGGAGCCGTCGGTGCGGCGGGCGGCGGCGCGGGCGATGAGCGTGACCGGTGCCGCCGGGACGAGCAGCAGCGGCACCGCCATGGTGAGGACCATGTGCGAGAGCATGTGGGCGCTGAACAGGTACTTCTCGTACGCGTTCACCCCGCCGTTCGTGATGTAGGCCAGGAGGAGCATGCCCGCGATCCAGAGGATCGTGCGGTGCAGGGGCCAGCGGTCGCCGCGGCGGTGCAGGCGCACCACTCCGGCGACGTAGAACGCGATGGCGAAGGAGCAGACCAGGAGCCAGACCAGGTCGATGTTCCAGAGCGTGAGGAAGTTCATCGCGCTCGCGGGCGGCGGCAGGGGCTCGCCCGTCAGCAGCTGGGCCGGGGTCGGATCCGTGAGCTGGCTGGCGGCGATCTGGTCGACCGGGGTCGCGGTGCGCGCGAGCGCCGCAGCGACTCCGGAGGCGATCCCCATGAAGGCGATCTCGGCGCCGACGAGCCACCAGAAGCTGCGGCCGCCGACACCGCCGGCCTTCCGCATCCGCTCGATGAGGTAGCGGCGCTGCAGCACGCCGAACAGGCCCAGCGCGACCAGCGCCGCGACCTTGACCAGCACGAGGATCCCGTAGCCGGTGAGCAGGTTGTCGAGGGTGGCGAGCCGGAGCTCGGCGCTGACGTAGCCGGACGCCGCGACCACGACGAAGCTCACGAGCGCGAGGCTGGAGTAGCGCTCGATCACGGGCAGCAGGCGGGAGCCGCCGAGCAGGGGCCGCAGGGCGATGACGGTGATGAGGCCGCCCAGCCAGATCGCCGCGAAGACGAGGTGCAGGCCCAGCGCCGTGACGGCGGCGTCGTGCCCGCTCGCTCCCGCCGCGTGCCCCTGCTGCGCCATCGGCAGCAGCGTGAGCAGGGCCAGGCCCGTGACGAAGACGAGCGCGGTCTGGTTGCGGACGGCGAAGCAGAGGACGGTGACGACGGCCGCGAGCAGCGTCGTGATGAGCCAGGCCTGGCCGACCTCGATGCTGCCGATGAAGTAGCTGAGCTTGGTGCCGAAGTCGCGGTCGAGGCTCAGGGGCGTCTGCGTGACGTTGAGGAAGGTGAGGAACCCGGTCACCGCGCTGGCCGCCGCGAAGAAGGCGGCGCTGGCGGCGGCGACGTCGAGGGCGATCGAGAACTCGGTGCGCGGCTCGGGCGCGGCCTCGGCGGGCGCGGGGCGCGCGGGGGCGACCGCGGTGCGCGTCGATCCGGCGCGGGAGGAGGACTGGCCGCCGCGCGAGGACTGGCCGCCGCGCGAGGACTGGCCGCCCCGCGCGGAGGCGTGAGCGGTCGAAGATCGGGACGAGGATCGGGCGTCGCGGGCGGCAGCGGCGCGGGGGCTCAGCGCGAACAGCGTCAGCACGAGCGAGCCGATCATCCCCGCGGCGCCGAGATTGACGGCCAGCTTGGCGATCGGGAGGCCGTAGCGGACCACGGGGCCGGGATCGTTCAGCAGCGGAGCCGCGGCTCCCCCGCCGAAGGCCAGGGCCGCGAGGAGGGCGACGAGCGCTGCGGCGACGAGCACGAGCGCAGGGCCGACGATCCGGACGGTTCGATTCACCGGTCCAGCCTACGTTCCGCGGCTGATCGGCAGCCGCGTCCGCGGACGATCGGCAGCCGCGTCCGCGGACGATCGGCGGCCGCGTCCGCGGACGACGACGGCCCCGGCGCAGTGCCGGGGCCGTGTCGGAGGGCGCGACTACTTCGCGGCGGCCTTGAGCTTGGTGCCCGCGGAGACCTTGACCGAGTGGCCGGCGGCGATCTGGATGGTCTCGCCGGTCTGCGGGTTGCGGCCGGTGCGTGCGGCGCGGGAGGTGCGCTCGACGGCGATCCAGCCGGGGATGGTGACCTTCACGTCGTTCGACACGGAGTCGGCGAGGGTGGTGAAGAGCGAGTCGAGGACGCCGTTGACGGCGGCCTGGCTCTGGCCGGAGTCGGCGGCGATCTTCGCGACGAGCTCGGTGCGGTTGAGCGACTTGTCAGCCATGGAGTGTCCTCCCAGGACGTTCTCGCTGTCGGAACAGCTGGTTTCGATGGATCGTCCTCGGCCGGGGACGGACGTCCTCAACCGGTCGGACCGTCGGTAACCTACCAGCCCCGCCCCGGATCTCCGGCGATTCCGGCCTCGAGACGCCCGGAACGACGCCGATCGCGCCGGTCGGTCCCTCCACAGGAGGCGCTCGGCGCCTCTCGTCCACCGATCCGCCGATCGCCTCTCCGCAGAGTCCGCCGCCTGACGAGGATCGGCTCATGACGACGACGGCACTCCTCCCTCCACCCGCTCCGGCCGACGCGGCCCTCCTCCGCCCTCCTCGGCTGCACCCTCCCGCCCGCAGGCCGTACGAGCCCGGGCTCGCGGCGCTCGCGCTGGGCCTGCTCGCGCTCGCGTCCTCCGTGCATCCGCTCTGGGCCCTCCCCGCCGTCGCCGTGGCGGTCGCCGCGGTGATCGCGTCCGTGCGGGCGCTGCGGTGGGCGGGCGAGCGGAGGAGCGCGGTGGCCGGGCTCGCCTGCGCGGCTCTCGCGCTGCTCGTCTGCTCCGTCACGGCACCCGCCTCCGTGCGGGCGGGCCTCGGCCTGCTGGCCTGGATCACCGCCCTGCGGCCCGGCCCGTGAGCGGGCGCGGCTCCGGTCCAGCCCGCCTCGCTACAGTGACAGCGGCCCGCGCCCGAGCGGGCCGGGAGGACGGCCACGATGGCTCAGACGGACGGTTGGATCTCGACGGCGATCTGGTGGCACGTCTACCCGCTCGGCTTCACGGGCGCCGAGGCGAGCGCCTCGGAGGGTCCGGGCCCGGACGACGAGCCGCAGCACCGCCTCCGCGCCCTGCTCCCCTGGCTCGACGACCTGCTGGCGCTGGGCTGCAACGGGCTGCTGCTGGGGCCGGTCTTCGCCTCCTCCACCCACGGCTACGACACGGTCGACCACTTCCGGGTCGATCCCCGCCTCGGCGACGAGGCAGACCTCGACGCGCTGATCGCCGCGTGCCGCGAGCGCGGGATCCGGGTGCTGCTCGACGGGGTCTTCAACCACGTGGGACGGGAGCACCCCTGGTGGCGTGCCGCGGTCGCGGCCGGCGAGGGCTCCCCCGAGGCGGCGCGCTTCTCCCGCAGCGAGCGGTCGCAGGAGGTCGACGGCCTCCGCGTCGACGTGTTCGAGGGGCACGACGCTCTGGTCGAGCTCGACAACGGGAACCCCGAGGTCGCGGAGCACGTGTCCTCCGTGCTCGCGCACTGGCTCGAGCGGGGCATCGACGGCTGGCGGCTCGACGCGGCGTACGCGGTCGCGCCGGCGGCCTGGCGCGCGGCGATCGACCCGGTGCGGCAGCGCTTCCCCGACGCGTGGTTCGTCGGCGAGGTCATCCACGGCGACTACACCGGCTACGTGCGAAAGTCGGGGCTCGACTCGGTCACTCAGTACGAGCTCTGGAAGGCCGTCCGCAACTCCCTCGAGGAGGCGAACCTCTTCGAGCTGGCCTGGTCCCTGAAGCGCCACGACGACTTCGTCCGCGAGTTCCTGCCCCTCACCTTCGTCGGCAACCACGACGTGACCCGGATCGCCAGCGCCGTCAGCGACGAGCGCCACCACGGCCACGCCACGGCGATCCTCGGCTTCGTCGCCGGCGTGCCGAGCATCTACTCCGGCGACGAGCGGGGCCTGCGCGGCGTCAAGGAGGAGCGGATCGGCGGCGACGACGCGATCCGCCCGGAGTTCCCGGCCGAGCCCGCCGAGTGGCCGGGCGGGGAGGCCTACCGGGCCCACCAGGAGGTCGTCGCGTTCCGCCGACGGAACCCGTGGCTGGTCGGCGCGAGCACCCGCACGGTCGACCTCTCCAACACCGCCGTGATGCTCGTGGCGGAGGGCCCGGAGGGACGCACCGCGCGGCTCGCGCTGAACATCGGCGACGAGACGGCGACCGTCGGCGGCGTCCAGGTCGCTCCCCACTCCTGGTCGCTGCACGACTGACCCGGCGCGCGGGCGGCCCGGCAGTGCGCGACGGAGCGTCGACCTCCGGGGGCCCGTCCTCTACGCTCGGGCGCATGCCGAGACCTGCACGAGGACCCTTCGACGGGCGAGCCGACTCGATCGACGACGCCGGGATGCCGGCGTCTGGACTCGAGCAGGCGTTCGCCGCCCCCGTCGACCCGGAGAGCGACCCCGGACCGGGCGAGAGGAGCGGCCTGTCGAGCCGCATCGCCCAGGAGCTGCTCGAGGACGGCTTCGGCCTCGACGCGAGCGACGAGGAGCCCCCGTCCCGCGCCGTGGAGATCGACGATCCCGCCCGCGCCGTGGGTGACGATCCCGCCCAGCCCGTGCACGGCTCGATGTCCGGCGAGTTCGAGCGCCGCTGAGCCCGGCCGCCGTCGGTCGGTCGTCGACAGCCCGGCGGCACCGCTCCGCCCGCCGGCCGTCGTCACCCCGCCGGTACCGCGCCGCCGGCCGCCGGAGCCGGGTCCGGGCCGGCCGCCTGCAGCTCGGCGAGGAATCCGGGCCGGAGCACGCGTGCCTCGATCGACGCGGCTCCCGAGGTCCAGCCGTCGCCGAGCGGACGCTCGGGAGTGAGCAGCACGTGGCCCGGCGTCCCCGCTCGGCCGAGGGCGGCGGCGACGCGGCCCTCCGGATCGTAGAGGGCGTGGTCGACGAGCGGCCCGTAGACGGCGTGCACCGCGAAGTCCTCGCGGCTGCCGAGGAGGACGGGCAGCAGCTCCTCGCCCGGGCGCAGGCCGTGGGGCCACCAGCGGAAGCGCTCGACGAGCGCGTGGCAGGCGGCGCACGAGGGCGAGAAGAAGACGAGGTGCGTCGCCGGGCGGGACAGCTCCTCGAGCGTCAGGAGCTCGCCGGCCACCGTGACGAACGCGAGGTCGGCGGCCGAGAGGTCGCCCTCGGGCGCGCGCCCCGGCGCGGACTCCCTGTCGGCTGCGGACAGGCGGGCGGCCGCCCGGACGCGAGCGGCCGTCGACGCCGCACGGCGGTCGCGCACCAGCACGAGCGAGACCGCGGCGAGAGCGGCGGCGAGCCCGGACGCCGCCGCCGAGGCACCGCCGCCGCCGAGCAGCGCGGCCGGAGCGAGCCCGCCGAGGGCCCCGGCGACCGCGAGCGCGAGCAGCACCGCGTTCCTCGCGACGGTGCGTCCGGTCATCCGTGCCGAGCCCAGCCCGCCGAAGCACTCGCAGTCGACGTCCTCCGTCGCGCGGACCGCGCGGACGGCGACGACGAGGAACACGGCGTCGAGGAGCGCCACCGGCACGAGGGCGGCACGGTGCGCCGGAGCGGGCGCCAGAACCACCGCGGCGCCCAGCGCGATCTCGACGACGGGGAAGGCGGCCGCGAACCAGCCGCGGCGCCGGAGGAGGAGGGGGACCCCGAGCGCCTCGAGGCTCGCCCGGAACCGCTCCGTGCGGCCGAGCTTCAGGGCGCCGCTGACGACGAGCACCGCGCCCGCGCACCACGCGGCGATCGCGAGAACCGCCTCCAGCATCCGTCGCCCTCCTCGCTCGGCATCGACCCGCACAACGCTACCGGCGCGGACCGGCCTCCCGCGGCCGAGACGGGGAACGGGGCGGAGACGGCGCGATCCGGCGCGTTCCGCCCTCCGGACGAGCCGCTGCCGGCACATCCGGCGCCCGGATCCCTCCAGGCGGGGCGCCCCCGGGCTCCCTCCCGGTCCCGGACGGCCGCTCCGCCGTACACTGCGAGAGGATCGGAGGGGTCATGCGGGGACGGCGAGCGCGCGACGAGCGGCACGGCACGGCGGCGAGTCCGCCTGCGGCCGCCGCTCCCCCGGCTGCGGTCACGGCTCCGGCCCCCTCGGACTCGCCGGACGACGCCTCGGGCGACGTCTCGACCGGGATGCGGATCGCCGCCGCCTGGTCGTGGCGCTTCCTCGCCGTCGCCGGGCTCCTCTACCTCCTCGTGCGCCTCGTCTCGCTGCTGCCCGTGATCGTCGTGCCGGTGCTGATCGCGCTGCTGCTCACCGCGCTCCTCACCCCGCTGCGGAACCGGCTCGAGCGCCTGCGGCTCCCCCGCCCGCTCGCGGTCCTGGTCTCGATCGTCCTGATGCTCCTCCTGCTGACCGGCCTCGTCGGGCTGGTGATCGTGCAGTCGCGCTCCGGCTTCAGCGGAGTGGGGCAGCGCGCTCTCGACGCGGTCGACGGCGTCGAGGCGTGGCTGCGGAGCCCGCCGCTGTCGTTCTCGGACGTCCAGCTCTCGGACTGGGCGCAGCGCGCGGTCGACTGGGCCGACGCGCAGGCGTCGACGATCGCGTCCGGGGCCCTCGCCGTCGGCTCCCAGCTGGCCGAGGTCTTCGCCGGAACCCTCCTCACCCTGTTCTCGCTGATCTTCCTGCTCCTCGACGGCCGCCGGATCTGGCACTGGTTCCTCCGCCTCCTCCCCCGCCGCGCGCGCCCCGCGATGGAGCGCGGCGGCGCCGCCGGCTGGCGGACCCTCAGCCAGTTCGTGATCGCGCAGCTCGGCGTCGCCGGGATCAACGCCGTCGGCATCGGCATCGGCGCGCTCGCGCTGCAGCTGCCGCTCGTCGTGCCGATCGCGATCGTGGTGTTCCTCGGCTCGTTCGTCCCGATCCTCGGCGCGATCGTGACCGGTGCGCTCGCCGCGCTGGTCGCTCTGCTGTTCAGCGGGCCCGTCGCCGCGCTGGTGATGGTCGGCGTCGTGATCCTGGTGCACCTGCTCGAGGGGCACGTGCTGCAGCCGCTCATCCTCGGGACCGCCGTGAAGGTGCATCCGCTCGCCGTGGTGCTCGGAGTCGCGACCGGGCTCGAGGTGGCCGGGCTCGCCGGGGCGCTGTTCGCGGTGCCGACCATCGCGACGCTGAACGCGGCGGTCACCGCCATGCGGGCTCGCGCGCCCGGAGCGGAGTGAGCGCGTTCGATCCGGCCGCCCGACCCGGATCGACGGTGCTGCCCGCCCTCGCCTGCCCGGTCTGCGGCGGCGCGCTCGCCCCCGATGCGCTGCCCCGCCCCTCCTCGCTCCGCTGCCCCCTCGGGCACAGCGCCGACCTCGCGCGTCAGGGCTACGCCTCGCTGCTGCGCGGGAGGCACGCGACCTCGGGCGACACCGCGGCGATGGTGCAGGCCCGCGCCGACCTGCTCGGCTCCGGCCACTACCGCGTGATCCAGGACGCGGTCGCCGCGGCCGTCCCCGCCGACGCGCGGCTCGTGGTCGACCTCGGCTGCGGCACCGGGGCGTACCTCGCGGCCGTGCTCGAGGCGCATCCGGCGGCGGACGGGCTGGGCCTGGACCTCTCGGCCCCGGCCGCCCGCCGCGCCGCCCGCGCGCACCCCCGGGCGGCGATCGCGACCGCGGACCTCTGGCAGCCCCTCCCGCTGGCCGACGCCTCCGCCGACGCGCTGCTCACCGTCTTCGCGCCGCGGAACGCCCCGGAGATGCGGCGGGTGCTCCGTCCGGGCGGCGTCGCCGTCGTCGTCACTCCGCGCGAGAGGCACCTGCACGAGATCCGCGAGCGGTTCGGGATGCTGGGCATCGACGCCGGCAAGGCGGAGCGGCTCGACGAGCAGCTGGCGGGGTTCGCGCTCGGGGAGCGCATCGAGCTCGACACGACGGTGCTGATGAGCGTCGACGAGCTGCGCGCCGAGGTGCTGATGGGGCCGAGTGCCCACCACGTGGATCCCGAGGCGCTGGACGCTCGGCTCGCGGCGGTGGAGGGGACGACCGCGGTGACGGTCGCGGTCACCGTGTCGCGCTTCGTGCGCGCGGAGTAGCGGCGGGCGTGCCGCCGACCCCGCGTCAGTACGTCTCGCGCAGGCGCTCCTGGTCGACCACCGCTTCGCGGTCCGCGAGGCGGCGCAGGCCCGCGAGGGGCTGGGCCATCCGGTGGTTGCCGCGGAGGACCGGCTCGGCCCGGTCGAGGAAGGCCCAGTACCCGGCGGTCACCGGGCAGGCGTTCTCGCCCAGGCGCACCTTCGGGTCGAAGCGGCAGCCGCCGCAGTAGTCGGACATCCGGTTGATGTAGGCGCCGCCCGAGGCGTACGGCTTCGTCGCGACGACGCCGCCGTCGGCGTGCTGGGACATCCCGATCACGTTCGCGGGCATCACCCACTCCGTGCCGTCGACGAAGACGTCCACGAACCAGTCGTTGAGCTCCGCCGGATCCCACCCCCGCTGCAGTCCCCAGTTGCCGAGCACCATCAGGCGCTGGATGTGGTGCGCCCAGCCGTGCCGGTGCACGTCGTCGAGCGTCTCGTGCAGGCAGTTCGCCTCGATGCCGCTCGGGTCGAGCGCGAGCAGCCCGGCGGGCAGCGGCGTGGAGGCGCCGAGCGCGCGGCTGCGGTTCCGGTACTCCGGCCCGAGGTGCCAGAACAGGTTCCAGACGTAGTCGCGCCAGCCGAGGATCTGGCGGATGAACCCCTCCGTCGCCGCGATCGGCGCACCCCCGGCGGCGTACTCCGCCTCGGCCGCCTCGACGACCGTCCGCGGATCGAGCACGCCGAGGTTCATCGGGGCGCTGAGCAGCGAGTGCGCCATCGTCCAGTCGCCCGAGAGCATCGCGTCCTCGTAGGTCCCGAAGTCGCCCAGCCGCGACGACACGAAGTCGGCGAGCGCCGCCTCTGCCTCGGCGGGCGTCGCGGCGAAGCGGCGCGGACCGTCGGCGCCGACCAGGCGGACCGCCCCCTCGGCCTCCCAGCGCGCGAGGTCGGCGCGCACCTCCTCGTCGATGTCGTCCTCCTCCGGCCACCACGGGTCGGGCAGGCCGAGCCGGGAGGCGCCCTTGGGCGGAGGCTGGCGGTTGTCGTGGTCGTAGTTCCAGCGGCCGCCCTCGGGCTGGTCGCCGCGCATCAGCACGCCGGTGCGCTCGCGGCTCCACCGGTAGAAGTCCTCCAGCAGCAGGCGCTTGCCCGAGCGGGAGAGCGCCCACTCGCGGAAGTCCTCCTCGGCCGTGATGAAGCCGCGGCTGGGCAGAACGCTCATGCCGAGCCTGCGGGCGAGGCGGCGGCCGCCGCGGGTGGGCGGGTCGATCACCTCGAGGTCGTCGCGCCCGGCGAGGGCCTCGCCGAAGGTCTCGGAGCGGACGTACTCGGCGCGGTCCCCGAGCTCGCGGGCGCGGTGGCGGAGCGCCGACAGCAGCAGCTGCGCCTTGGCGCGGTGCATCGGGCGGCGCCCGAACGCCGATCGGGCCTCGACCAGCAGCATCGGACCGCCGTCGTCGAAGGCAGGGCCGAGCTGGCCGATGACGCTCCAGCGGGTGCGAGGGGGTCTGCTCATCCTCGGAGGCTAGGCGGACGGATCCGGCGCCGGTAGGAGTTGCGCGGCACGGATGTGCAGCCGCCACGTCTTGCACCCCCGCCCCCGATGCAGAAGTCTCGGAGCGAGCGCGGCCGATCCGACCGCGCACCGACGCGACGAAGCGAGGAGGCCGCCATGGCCCACCACGACCACGACAACGAGCACCACGAGGGTCACGAGCACCACGACCACCACGAGGGTCACGACGAGCACGCCGCCGGCCACGGCCGTCACGTCGCCGAGGGCACGAACACCGAGAACACCGAAGGCGGCGAGTACACCTCGACGGAGGGCGTCTCGCACACCGCCGGCGAGGCCGAGGGCAGCTACGTCGACACCTCGGTCAACGAGCAGAGCACCGCCGACAAGGGCAGCTACGTCGACACCAGCGCCGCGGGCACCTCCGCCGAGGGCGAGGGCGAGTACACCGACCGCGACGAGTGACCCGCGCCCGGGCGCCGCGCGTCCCGCCGGGACACCGCGCTCCGGCCGGTGTCCCGGCGGGGAGCCGGCGCCTCGGCGGGACGCGGTGGTCCGCCGGCGCTTCAGGCGGGCTTCAGCGGGGCCGCGGCTAGCCTGGGCTCGCGCGGGCCCCCGCGCGCCGAGCCCGGGGAGGCCGCCATCCGCATCCTGGTCGTCGACGACGAGATCAACCTGCTCCGCGCCCTCGAGACGGGCCTGGAGGCCGAGGGCTTCGCCGTGGACACCGCCACCACCGGCACCGACGCCCTCTGGTACGCGCAGGAGGCCGACTACGCCGCCATCGTCCTCGACCTGATGCTCCCGGACGTCAGCGGCTTCCGCGTCTGCGAGCGGCTGCGCGCCGCCGAGGACTGGACCCCGATCCTGATGCTCACCGCGAAGGACGGCGACCTCGACCAGGTCGAGGCCCTCGACACCGGCGCCGATGACTACCTCACCAAGCCGTTCTCGTTCCCGGTGCTCGTCGCGCGGCTGCGCGCCCTCATCCGCCGCGGAGCCGCCGAGCGGCCCACGGTGCGCGTCGTCGGCGATCTCGTGCTGGATCCGGCCTCCCGCACCGTCGAGCGGGGCGGAGTCGCCGTGCCGCTGACCGCGCGCGAGTTCAGCGTCCTCGAGTACTTCGTCTCGCGGGCGGGCGAGGTCGTCTCGAAACGCGACGTCCTCGGAGCCGTCTGGGACTTCGACTACGACGGCGACCCGAACATCGTCGAGGTCTACGTCCGCACCCTGCGCAACAAGATCGACCGGCCCTTCGGCCGCGACACCCTCCGCACCCGGCGCGGGGCGGGCTACACGCTGGTGGCCGGGTGAGCCGCCGGAGCCTGCGCACCCGCATCACCGCGGCCGCGACCGCCGTGGTGGCCGCCGCCGCGCTCCTCGGGAGCGTGCTCTTCGTCCTGGTCCTCTCCTCCGTGCTCGCCTCGAGCGCCGCCTCCGCCGCCGACGCCGAGGCGGAGCGGGTCGCTGCGCTGGTCGAGCAGGGCGGCCCGGAGGCCGTCCGCGGCTCGGAGGGACTGGTCCAGCTCGTGGTCGACGGGCGGGTCGCCGCCGCGGGCGAGGACGCGGAGGACCTCCCTCCGCTCGCGCTGGCCGAGAGCGACGACCCGGTCACGGTCGACGTGGACGACGAGGGGGCGGTGGTGGTCGCCGCCCGCGAGCTCGACGACGACTCCCTCGTCGTGGTCGGCGTGCCCGACGAGGGCCGCGAGGAGGCGGTGTCCACGACGATCGGGCTGCTCGCGGTCGCCGTCCCGCTGCTGATCGCGCTGGTGGCGGTGGTGTGCGCCGTCGTCGTCGGCCGGGCGCTGCGCCCCGTGGAGCGGATGCGCGAGGAGGCCGAGGCGGTCACCTCCTCCGCCCTGGACCGCCGGATCGCCGCTCCCGGCTCCGGCGACGAGGTCGACCGGCTGGCGCACACCCTCAACCGGATGCTCGATCGGCTGCAGAGCGGGCAGGAGCGGCAGCGGCGCTTCGTCTCGGACGCCTCGCACGAGCTGCGCTCCCCCGTCGCGGCGCTGCGTCAGACCGCGGAGGTGGCGCTCGCGCACCCGGACCGGCTCGACTCCGCCCGGCTGGCGAGGACGGTCGCGGAGGAGTCGGTGCGGCTCGGCGGGCTGATCGAGGGCCTGCTGCTGCTCGCCCGGGCGGACGAGGCGCGCCTGGCCGTGGCGGCGGCTCCCGTGGACCTCGACGATCTCGCCCTCGGCGAGGTGCGGCGCCTGCGCGACTCCGGAGCCCGGGTCGACGCGAGCGGGATCTCGCCCGTGCAGGCGGTGGCCGACGAGGCCCTGCTCTCGCGGGCGCTGCGGAACCTGGTCGACAACGCGGTGCGGCACCGCTCCTCGCAGCTGGCGCTCTCGACCCGGATCGACGGAGCGGAGGCGGTGCTCGCGGTGGACGACGACGGGCCGGGGATCCCGGCGGCGGAGCGCGAGCGGGTGCTCGAGCGCTTCGTCCGCCTCGACGAGGGCCGGGCGCGCGACGCCGGAGGGTCGGGCCTCGGCCTGGCGATCGTCGCCGGGATCGCCCGGGCCCACGGCGGACGGGTCGTCGTCGGCGACTCGGCGCTGGGCGGCGCCCGGGTCGAGGTACGGGTGCCGCTCGTCCGCTGAGCGGGCGCTTCAGGCTCGCTTCAGCGCCCGACCGCGAGAGTGCTGGAGGCGTCGACGAGCGGTGCCGGGACGGAGCCATCGTGCAGAAGAAGACGAAGATCATCGCCGGGATCGCCGGAGCGGTCGTGCTGATCGGAGCCGGGACGGGCATCGCCTACGCCGCGATCGACGGCTTCGAGGGATCCGACTCCCTCACCGGCAGCGACCTGGACCGCGCGAGCGAGGCCGCGCTCGCCGAGATCGGCGGCGGGACCGTCACCTCGGCCGAGCGCGACGACGACGGCGCCACCGGCTACGAGCTGGACCTGACCGACCGCGACGGCCTCGAGTACGAGGTGCGCCTCGACGACTCCTTCGCCGTCGTGTCCGTCGACCCCGACGACCGCGCCCTCCAGGCCGGCTCGGGCGACGACGGCGTGCCTGCCGGCGACCCGACGGCGGCCGCCGTGGACCCGGACGACCTCACCGGCGACGACCTCGCCCGCGCGAGCGAGGCGGCGCTGGGCGCCGTCGGCTCCGGGACCGTCACCGAGGCCGAGCGCAGCGACGACGCCGACCACGCCTTCGAGGTGGAGGTCACCCGCGAGGACGGCACGGACGTGGACGTCGAGCTCGACGCCGCGTTCGCCGTGCTCTCGACCCAGGAATAGCGCTCTAGCGGCCGCCGGGGCCCTTCGCGGCCCCGGGTGCGGCACCGCTGCCCGCGGGGGCGCCGACGCCGGTCGCCGCACCGCGAGCGCCGGGGCCGTTGCCGTTGCCGTTGCCGTTGCCGTTGCCGTTGCCGTTGCCGTTGCCGTTGCCGGGAGCGTTCCCGCTGTTCCCGGGTGCGTCGCCGCTGTTCCCCGGAGCGTCCCCGCTGTTCCCCGGAGCGTCCTCGCCGGGAGCGGCCGGGGTCTCCTCCGCGGGCTCCTCCGGCTCGGTCGGCGTCTCCTCCGGCTCCGACTCCTCGGGCGAGGGGGCGGGGTCGTCCTCGGTCTCGACGGGGGCCGGCGTGTCCTCCGGCTCCTCCTCGACCGGGGTCGTCTCCTCGGGAGCCGGGGCGGTCGTCTCGGCCGGCGCCGGCTCCGGGGCTCCCGCGATCAGGGCCTCGAGGTCGCCGCGGACGACGTCGACCTGCGCCTGCACCGTCGCTGCGCGGTCGGAGCTGACGGATCCCTCGGCGAGCGCGGCGTCGAGCGCCGACTGCAGCGAGGCGAGCTCGGTGAGAGCGCCCTGGTAGTCGTCGGCCGAGGCCTTCTCGGCGACGGCCACCACCGCGTCGTCGAGGGTCTGGGCGGTGCCCTCGTCGATGCCCTGCGGCGCGGAGGAGCATCCGCTCAGCAGCAGGACCGAGGCGAGCACGGCGCCGGCGGCGCGCAGTCGGAGGCCCCTCACGAGCGGATGCTCTCGCGCAGCTGACGGAGGTGGTCGCCCAGCTCGCCGTCCACCTGCGGCAGAGGCGACTGGGGACCGTCGATCAGGATGATCGCGAGCCCGACGGCGACCGCGACCAGCGCGAGCACCAGCACGATCAGCCACGGGCTCGGGCCGCGGCGCTGCGGAGGGGCGGCCGCGGGGCGGAGCGGAGCCGTGCGCGGCGACGGAGCGGTCTGCGGCGCCGGAGCGGTCCGCGGTGCCGGTGCGATCCGCTCGGTCGCGGTGAAGCGCTGCGTCGGAGCGATCGCCTCCGTGGCCGGGTAGGCATCAGCCGCGAGCCGGCGGGTCGGGTCGAGCGCCTCCGTCCGCGTGATCGGCTCGGTCTCGGCGAGCGGCTCCGTCGACATCACCCGGGTGGCGGGGACGTCGGGGACGATGATGGCCGCCGGCGGGGAGTCGCGCCGCGGATCGATCAGGCGGCGTGCCGACTCCGCCACCTGGAGCGCGGCGGGACGCTCGCCGGGCTCGCGCCGCGTCATCGAGGTCAGGAGCGAGGTCCAGCCGCTGCCGAGCGACTCCGAGACCTCGGGGTCGCGGAGCAGGCGGGCGAGCGTGACCTCGATCGCCGAGCCCGTGAACGGGCGGCGGCCGGTCAGCGACTCCAGGAGCACCAGGCCGAGGGAGTAGATGTCGCTCGCCGAGGTGACCGGGTCTCCGTGCGCCTGCTCGGGGCTGAGGTAGGCGGCGGTGCCGATGAGGGTGCCCGGCGCGGTGATCCGCGTCGCGTCGATGAGGGAGGCGATGCCGAAGTCGGCCAGCTTCGGGCGGAACTCGCGGCTGGTCAGCGGGCTCGGGACGAGCAGCACGTTCGACGGCTTCACGTCGCGGTGCACGACTCCGGCCGCGTGGACCGTGTGCAGGGCCTCGCCGAGGTCGCCCGCCATCGAGGCGACGTCGTTCGGCGCGACCGGGCCCTCGGCGAGCCGCTCGGACAGGCTCGGGCCCTCGGCGAGCTCCATCACCATGTAGGCCTGGCCGTTGGTGTCGTCGCCGCCGTCGTGCGCGTCGTAGAGGGTGACGAGGGCGGGGTGGTTGAGCGCCGCGAGCAGCCGGATCTCGGACGCCTTGCGCTGCAGGTCCTGCGCGTCGTCGATGCCGGGGGCGAACATCTTCAGCGCGACGGAGCGGCCGAGGACGCCGTCTCGCGCCCGGTAGACCGTGGCCATGCCGCCGCGGCCGATGAGCTCCTCGATCGTGTACCGGCCGTCGACCGTCGTCCCGACGATGCGGGTGTCGCCTGTCCGGTGGGATGCCACGGGTCCTCCTCGCGGTCGGCGGCGGGTGTGCCGCGCCCCCCGGTGCGACCGTCGACCCAGGGTAGTACGTCGACCCTGCACGCCGCCCTCCCCCGGCCGGGCTGTCAAGCGGGTGCCCCCGCGCGCGCCCCGACGTAGCGTCGGAGGTCCCGACGAAAGGCGACGACATGGACCAGGACCGCACGGAGCAGGACGACCAGGGCTCGACCATCGGCAAGCCGGACGGGGCGGCGCCCGCTACCTCCTCCGAGAGCGAGACCATCGAGAAGGACATCTCGGAGTCGCCCGGCAGCGAGCGCGAGACCGAGGCCAAGCAGGATTCGGACCCGGCGGAGAGCCGCACCGAGGTCTCCGGCTCGGCCGAGGTGAAGGCCGTGCCCGGCACGGGCGGCCCGGACGACGTGGGCGACGTCGAGGTCGACCCCGACGAGGTCTCGCTGAACGGCAAGCCGTTCCCGGGTCACGCCGGCACGAAGTAGGACGCCCGGGAGGGGCGGGGCCGCGGCTCCGCCCCTCCCGTGCTCTCCGGTCCACCCACCACCGGTCGTCCGCCCTCGCCCGGAGGTTCCGCGGACCGCGCGGATCGTCCCGCGCCTGTCAGGCGAGCGGCGTCAGGCGACCGGCGTCAGCAGGCCCGGGTCGCGGCGGTCGACGGTGCGGGAGTTGTTCACGCGGCGGTCGACCGGGTGGGCCGTGACGGTCGAGGCCATCGCGACGGACGCCCGGTCGAGGGTGGCGAGCATCTCCTCGGCGGAGGCGAGCGGAGCCGGGTCGAGCCAGGCGTCGCGCACGTCGGGCGTGAGGAACACGGGCATCCGGTCGTGCACCTCGCCGGAGGCGTCGCGCGCCTCGCGGGTGATGATCGTGAAGGAGACGCGCCAGTCGTCGCCCTCCTTGCGGGCCGTGTAGAGGCCGGCCGCGGCGAGGATCGGCTCCTCGCCCTGCAGGAACCAGGGCTGCTTGCCGTCGGCGCGGGTCTCCCACTCGTAGTACCCGCGCATCGGCACGATCGCGCGCTGCTTGGCGAACGCCCCGCGGAACAGGCCGTTCGTCGCGACCGACTCGAGGCGCGCGTTGATCGGCGAGGGCCCCCTGCCCTTCGACCAGGACGGGGTGAAGCCCCAGGACGCGAGCTCGAGCTCGCGCTCCCGCTCGCCGTCGTGGAGCCGCTCGCGGACGATCGGCGCGACGTCGGTGGGAGCGACGCTGTAGTCGGGCGCCCAGTCCTCGGCGCGCCCGCCCGCGGCGACGAACTCGCGGATCAGCTCATCGGTCTCGGAGTCCATCGCGAAGCGGCCGCACATGCGGGACAGGCTACGCCGCACCTCCGACGCCGCGCGAGGCGCCCGGTCCGACCACCCGGGACTTCGCGGACCAGAAGCGCATCAGCGCGCCGGCGAGGATCGAGCCCAGCGCGCCGGCGGCGAGGTCGCCGAGCGTGTCCTCGTAGCCGACGAAGATCGAGGAGTCGATGAAGCGGTGCCCCGCCCACTCGCCCCACTCCCACAGGACGCCCGCCGTCGTCCCGAAGCAGGCGCAGAGCACGACCGCCGGGAGCAGCGGCCCGCGATCGCCCGCGACCGCCGGCACGACTCCGGCCCGCGCGGCGACGATGTAGGCCACCGCGGCGATCAGCCCGTTGAGCACGCAGTGCACGACCAGGTCCCACTGCGGCCAGGCCTCGTAGAGGCCGAGGACGCTGCTCCAGGACGCCACGAGCAGCGCGAGCCCGAAGAGGGCGTCGAGCGCCGGACGGATGCCGAGGAAGCGCGGCAGCACCAGCCCGATCGCCGCGAGCGCGAGCACCGCCACGTCGACCAGGTCCCAGCCGATCGCGGCCGCCACGATGCTCGCCGCTCCGATCGCGCGGATGCCGTCGGCCGTCCACTCCCCGCGGGTGCGCGGGGGCTCGAGGAAGGTCTCGACGAGGGCGGAGCCGCTCACGGCTTCGTGAAGCGCAGCACGGCCTGGACCGGCTCGTGGTCGGAGGGCGCCGCTCCCCCGTAGCGGACGGCGTTGATCCCCGCGGAGACGACCTCGAAGGCGCCCTCGCTGACGAGCAGCCAGTCGATCCGCTTGCCCGGCGCCGGCGCGCGGTAGTTCGAGAAGGTGCTCCACGAGTGGGTGAGGTGCTTCTCCGCCGTCTCCCATGCGTCCGCGAGGCGGCCCTCCTCGAGGATCGTCCGGTAGGGGACGGTGTCGACGTCGGTGTTGGTGTCGCCCATCACGATCGCGGGGCGTCCGAGCTCGAGGACGCGGCGGGCGATCAGCTCGGCGGAGCGCTGGCGCGAGCGCCGCGAGATGTGGTCGAAGTGGGTCGAGACCACGGTGAGCTCGCGGCTGGTCGCGTGATCGGTCAGCTCCGCGATCACGGCGGTGCGCGGGATGCGGTTGCCCCAGCTGCGCGAGCCGGCGACGTCCGGGGTGTCCGAGAGGGCGATCTGGGTCCAGTGCCGGACGGCGTAGCGGCTGCGGTCGACGAAGAGCATCACGCGCTCGCCGCCGCGGTCCGCGTCCCGGCCGAAGCCCATCGCCTCGAAGGAGGAGCCCAGCGCCTCGTGCACGGCGGCCGACTGGTCCGGCAGCGCCTCCTGCACGGCGAGGATCGAGGGGCGCTCCTGCTCCAGCACCCGCTGGACGAGCGGGCGGCGCCGGTCCCACTGGTCGACGGCGCGGGAGGTGAGGCGCGGCATCCGCCGGCGGATGTTGTAGGTCATCACGTGCAGATCGGGCGCCTCGGTCGGGCCGATCAGAGGCGTCGCGTCGGTCATCACTCCACCCTACGGGGGCGGATCGAGGTGCCACGGAGGCTTGCGGTGACCGCTCCCGGCCGCTCTACTTCGGACATGCCCCTCTCCCAGGACCTCACCGCCCTCGCCGACGAGCGCTTCGTCTCGCTCACCACGTTCCGGAAGTCCGGGGACGCCGTCTCGACCCCGGTCTGGATCGCCCGCGACGGCCACGAGCTGATCGTCACCACTCCCCGCCGCAGCGGCAAGGTGAAGCGCCTCCGCAACGACGCGCGGGTGACCCTCGTCCCGTGCGACCGCCGCGGCCGCGTCTCCGACTACGCGGTGCCGGTCGAGGCCGCCGCGGAGATCGACGCCGACCCCGGCGAGGTCGAGCGCCTGGGCCGCGTGTTCCTGGCGAAGTACCGGCTCGAGTACCGCGTGTTCCTCCTGATCGAGGGCCTGGTCACCCGCGCCGACCGCACCCGCGTGATGCTCCGCGTCTCCGACCGCTGACCCGCACCGCCCTACACCCCCGGAGGCTCCCGCCGGAAGGCCTGGGGGCCGCCGGACCCGGGGTCTACCGTGGGGCGATCGCCGGTGCCCCTGCGCGCTTCCCGCGTGCGCTCCGGCGGCAGTCAGAAGGAGCACGCAATGAGCATCGGAGCAGGGATCTTCCTCCTCGTCGTCGGCGCGGTCCTCGCCTTCGCGGTGGACGTGCAGGTGTCCGGAATCGACCTGAAGCTGGTCGGCTACATCCTCATGGCGGCCGGAGCGGTCGGCCTGATCCTCGGGCTGGTCCTGCTGACGCGCCGCCGCCAGGCCGTCTCGACCACGCGCTCGGCCGTCGACCCGGCCAGCGGCGAGCAGGTCACCCGCCGCTCGAGCGAGAGCGACGGCCCGCTGATCTGATCGGCGGAACGACGAAGGGCGGGACCTCGCGGTCCCGCCCTTCGTCGTTCACGGCCCTACTCGGCGGGCTCGTCCGGCTCGCCGCCGGAGACGGTGTCGGTGTCGCCGCCACCGGAGGAGGTGTCCGTCCCGGTGCCGTCGGGGAGGTCCTCGGTCTTCTCGGTGTCCTCACCCGTGGTGCGGTCGGTGCTCATGGCGCTCTCCCTTCGCGTCGGCGACCTGCCGACCCTCCCACTCTGCTCCGCCCGCGCCTCGCGGGGCAGGGGGTAGCGGAGGCGGAGGCCGGCGTGGAAGGCGCCTACTCCTCGACGACGATCGTGGTGATGACCGGGTTCCGGCGGTGGCGGCGGGTCAGCCAGCGGCCGAGGGTGCGCGTGATCAGCGCCTCCATGGCCTCGAGCTCGACCGGCTTGCCCGCGGCCTGCAGGACGGCGTCGTCGATCGCCTTGCTCGCGTTGGCCTTCCAGCCCGGCTCCTCGACGAAGCCGCGGGTGAAGAACTCGACCGGCTCGCCGAGCGTGCCGCGGTCGAGGTCGGCGATGGCGAGGACCGTGATGGCCCCCTCCTCGGCGAGGACGATGCGGTCGTTCATCGCGTCCTCGGTGGCGACGCCCATCGTGGTGCCGTCGACCAGGATCTGGTCGGCCGGGATGCGCCCGCTGATGCGCGAGCGGCCCTTCACCAGGTCGATCGAGACGCCGTCCTCGATGACGAAGACGTCCTTCTCGTCGATCCCGGTGCGCGTCGCGATCGCCGCGTTCGCGGTGAGGTGGCGCCACTCGCCGTGCACGGGGAGCACCGCGGTGGGGCGCAGGATGTTGTAGCAGTAGGCGAGCTCGCCCGCGCTGGCGTGACCCGAGACGTGCACCTTGGCGTTGCCCTTGTGCACGACCGTGGCGCCCCAGCGGGTGAAGGCGTTGATGATCCGGTAGATCGCGTTCTCGTTGCCGGGGATCAGCGAGCTGGCCAGCAGCACGGTGTCGCCGGGGCCGATGTCGATGATGTGGTCCTTGTTGGCCATGCGCGAGAGCGCCGCCATCGGCTCGCCCTGCGAACCGGTGCAGATCATCACGATCTCGGTCGCGGGGAGCTTCTCGAGCACCTTCATGTCGACGACGAGGCCGGCCGGGATCTTGAGGTAGCCCAGGTCGGCGGCGATGCCCATGTTGCGGACCATCGAGCGGCCGACGAAGGCGACCTTGCGGCCGTGGCGCTGCGCGGCGTCGAGGACCTGCTGGATGCGGTGCACGTGGCTCGCGAAGCTGGACACGACGATGCGGCGCGGCGCGGTGCGGAACACCTGGTCGATCGCGGGGGCGAGGTCGCCCTCCGAGATCGCGAAGCCGGGGACGTCGGCGTTCGTGGAGTCGACCAGGAACAGGTCGACTCCCTCGTCGCCGAGGCGCGCGAAGCCGGGGAGGTCGGTGGTGCGCCCGTCGAGCGGGAACTGGTCCATCTTGAAGTCGCCCGTGTGCAGCACGAGGCCGGCCTCGGTGCGGATCGCGACGGCGAGCCCGTCCGGGATGGAGTGGTTCACGGCGAGGAACTCGAGGTCGAAGACGCCGGCGTCGATCCGGTCGCCCTCCTTCACCGGGCGCGTGCGCGGCGTGATGCGGTGCTCCTGCAGCTTCGCGCTGATCAGCGCGAGGGTGAAGGTCGAGGCGATGATCGGGATGTCGCCGCGCTCCTTGAGGAGGTAGGGCACGCCGCCGATGTGGTCCTCGTGGCCGTGGGTGAGGACGATGGCCTCGATGTCCTTCAGGCGCGAGCGGATCGCGGCGAAGTCGGGGAGGATCACGTCGATGCCGGGCTGGTTCTCCTCGGGGAAGAGGACGCCGCAGTCGACGATGAGCAGCTTGCCCTTGTGCTCGAAGACGGTCATGTTGCGGCCGATCTCGCCGAGGCCGCCGAGCGGAGTGATCCGCATGGCGCCCTTCTCGAGGGGCTTGGGCTTGGGGAGCTCGAGGTGGTGGCGGGCGGGCTTGGCGGTTCTGGCGTTTCTCATGCGGTTCTTCCGGGAGGGAGTGGCTGGACGCGGGCGCGCGGCGCAGGGTCCGACCGCGCGCCCGGTCGGGCCGCGGTGATGTGTCGCTCCGGCGCTGTGAGCGCTGTCGGGAGCGGGTGGAGGTGTGCGGGACGGGTCCGGGCGGGGCCGCTCTCAGCGGGCGGTGCCGTCCGTGCGGCGCGCTCTCGCGCACCGACCGTCCCGTACATCCTGCCAGCGTTCCCTGGGTCGCGGGTCCAGGAGGCGGGATCCGGGCCTCGCAGGCGCTCAGGCGCGTGCGTCCTCGACCTCTCGCCGACCCACCGCGTCCTGGCGGCTGCGGAGGAGCTGGCGGCCTGGCGCGCGTGACGGGCGCCGTTCGATGGCTTTACTGCGCTTCACTCGATCTGGATAAAGCACAGTAAGACTCCTGAACCGGCCCGTATGGATGCCGTCGACAATCCCTACACGCCGAACGCGGGAGCGCGACCGGAGATCCTCATCGGCAGAGACGAGCAGACCCAGGCGTTCCGCACCCTGCTGACGCGCCTGTGACGGGGCCGCACGAACCAGTCGATGATCATCACGGGGCTGCGGGGCGTCGGAAAGACATTCCTTCTCAACAGCTTCCGGACGATCGCCCAGGAGGAGAACGGGGAAGTGATCGAGTTCGAGGCGGTCAAGCACGACGAGGGCCGGTTCCGCCAGGTGCTGGCATCCCAGCTCAAGGCGGCACTCCTCCGCCTGTCTCCCCGCGCGAGATGGACCGACCGCGGGAGGCACGCCGCCGCGGTCTTGAGCGCCTTCGCGGTGTCTGTCGGAGCGGACGGCGTGTGGTCCATCGAATGGGATGTACCGCCGGCAGAAGGAGTGGCCGATCATCGGGATCTCGGACTGGACCTGACGGACGTCCTCGTCGCCGTGGGTGAAGCGGCGGCCGAGCAGGGCGAGGGGATCGTCCTGCTCATCGACGAGGTCCAGTTCCTCGACTCACCGCAGCTCGAAGCGCTCATCCAAGCCATCCACAAGACCGTGCAGCGGAGCCTCCCCGTCACGTTCGTCGGTGCCGGTCTTCCGCAGATCGCCGAGCTGGTGGGCGATGCGAGATCGTACGCCGAGCGGCTCTTCACCTTTCCGCGGATCGACTCGCTCGATCACGACGAAGCGGTAGCGGCTCTCCGAGAGCCGGCAGCGGCCGAGGGCGCGGTCTACGACGACGACGCTGTTGAACTCGCAGTCGAGATCACGACCGGATACCCCTCTTTCATCCAGGAACTGGGCTACCACGTCTGGACGGTGGCTGAGAACGATCGCATCCACCGGGAGGACGTCGAACTGGCGAGGGAGGCCTACGAGGCGAAGCTGGACAGCTCCTTCTTCCGCGTGCGACTCGATCGGGCGAGTCCACTTCAGACCGCGTACATGCGAGCCATGGCGGAGCTCGGACCAGAGCCCCAGAAAGCGGGCGACGTCGCGGCGCTTCTGGAGCGCGCGTCCACTCAGCTCGGATCGGTCCGCGCGGAGCTGATCGGGATATGGCTCCTGTTCACTCCCGAGCACGGGTACGCCGCGTTCACTGTTCCGGACTTCGACCGGTTCATGAAGCGTGCAGTCCCCGTCTTGGAGGTGCCTCCCGTCGTGAGCCGGGGAGCCCGTCGAGCACCCGCCACCGAGGTCTGAGCCAGGCCGCACCCGTTCACGGCCGCCCGGCGTCAGGACTCGTCGGCCTCGAAGCGCAGGGACCGGTCGGCCACCGGCAGCCCGGAGTCGCGCACGGCGGCCTCGATCGCGGCGTGCCCGCCGTCGGGCGCGACGATCCGCAGGCCGTCCTCGGTCGCCCAGTAGGCGGTGACGCCGTGCTCCTCGACGAGGGTCGTGAGCAGCGCGGCGGTCCGCTCCTGCTCGCCGGGACCGACGGTGATCGCGGCCCAGGGACCGGAGATCTCGACCGGGGCGCCCCGCTCCGCGCCCGCAGCGTCCCGCAGGTCCTCCGCCGCCCGGACGATCGGGAGCAGCGCGGGCAGCCCGCCGGAGACGTCCTCGAAGGAGTCGAGGGCGAAGGCCCCCTCGCGGAGCGACGCGTGCAGCTCCAGGCCGCGGCCGAGGCCGTCGATCCGCTCGAGCAGGGCCGACGCGTCGACAGCGGGAGCGGGGCACGCGGCGGTCGGCTCCTCCGCGCCCGCGAAGGAGAGGGTGTTCCCGCCTGCGGACGTCGCCCGGAACGACCACAGCACCGGATCCGCGTACTCGGTCGCGCAGGCCGTCGCGAGGGCGTCGGCGAGCGCCGGCTCCTCGACCGCGACCCCGACCCAGGAGGTCGGCGGGCCGAACGCCGGCGCCTCGACCCAGCGCTCGGCGCCATCGAGGGAGACTCCGGGCACCGCGGCGACCTCGCTCGTCAGACGGTCGAAGCCGGCGTCGGGCCGTGCGAACGGCGTCTCGTCGATCGTCCAGACGAGGAGCGTCAGCCCGCCGGCGGCGAGGGCCGCGGCGAGGACGCCGGCGACGGGGAGGAGGAGGCGACGGGACACGCCCCCATCCTCGCTCCCCTCCTCCGCGGCGTCACGTGGACATCGGGTGAACGGACGGTGCGTCGGCGACGCCGGCTCCCGCCTCGATCGAGCGCATCATCCGGGTGTTCACGGGCGACGGGTGGACCGAGTCGACCCGGACGCCGGTGCCCGCGACCTCGAGGGCCGCGCTCCTGGTGAGCCCGGCGACCCCGCGCTTCGAGGCGACGGAGGGGCTGAGGCCCGGGGCGCCGTCGAGCCCGGCGACGGAGGAAGTGGTGATCACGCTGCCCCGCCCCTGCTCGATCATCCGCGGCAGCACGGAACGGAGCCGGTGCCGACCCGCTCCCAGCACGCTGGGCGGCCGCCGGCCGCCTGCCACGGGGGTCGACCTCCGCGGGGGTCAGGGGTTACCGGCGCAGTCCCGAGACGAGCGCGAGGAGCCCGTCCATCGACTCGACGACGAGGGGCGGGAGGTCGCCGCGCTCGGCGACGAAGGCGATCGGGGTGGTCGCGACGACGTGCCCGGCGAGCTCGCCGTCGACGTGCACGACCAGGAGGCCCGCCCCCTCGGCCTCGGGGGTGCCTACCACGACCTCCCGCTCGCCGAGGAAGCCGGTGCGCGGTTCCCTCCGGGCGGTGCGGATCCACGCGGGCAGCGGCTCCTCGGCGACGTACCTCGAGAGCGCGTCCTCGAGCGACGGGCAGGTCACGTCCTCCTGCGGCAGCCCGAGGCGGTGCGCCTCGAAGCCGCCGTCGACCGGCGTGATGAAGCCGAGCACGGCCTCCGGCTCCCGCGGGTCCTCGGTGCGGGCGCGGACCCGCCAGCCGTCGTCGCCGACCGGGTCGAGCTCCACGTCGTCGACGGTCGCGGGCAGTGCTGTGCGGATCACGGGTGGTCCTTCCTCGAGGGACCGTCCAGTCCACCGGACGGCGGAGGGCGCGTCACCGGGGTTGACGACGGTCGCACCACCCGCATCGAGCACGCCCGCTCCGGACGCGTCCGACTGCTCCCGCTCCGGCACAAGGCCCAGCGCGCGGGCCGCCGTCTCCGCTTGACTGGGGGCGACGCGCCGACCCTCGGCGCACCCGGGAGGCGACATGGCGAACCACCGTTTCGAGCTGCGGTCCGGCCGCGGGATGGGCGTCTCGGCGGCGGGCGATCCCGTCGCCGACCGGCTGGTGGTGTTCTGCCACCCCACTCCCGGAGCGGGCGGCTTCGACCCCGACCCGACCGTCACCGGTCCGTGGGGTCTGCACCTGCTGATCCTCGACCGCCCCGGCTACGGCGCCTCGGACCCGGTCGACGCCGCTCACGGCCGCGTCGAGGACCGCGCGGACGACCTCGCCGAGTACCTGCGCCGCTCCGAGCGCACAGCCCGCATGGTCGAGGGCGCCCGCTTCGGCAGCGTCGGCGTGGTCGGCTGGGGCTCCGGCGGCGCGTTCGCGCTCTCGCTCGCGGCCCGGCACCCCGACCTCGTGGACCGCCTCGCGCTGGTCGGCACCCCCGCGCCCCCGCAGGCCGGCGTGATCGTGCACCCCACCAGCGCGTGGGAGCGGCGCGAGACCCTCCGCGGGGAGGACGCCGACGCGATCGCCGCCGCCCTCCCGCAGACGCAGCCGGGCCTGGACGCGCTCGGGATCGACTCCGACGACCCGGTGCTCGCCACCCACGGCGGACTGCGCAACCGGCTGGAGCGGATGCTCGCCGAGGGCTGGCGGCAGGGCCCGAGCGGCGCCGCGACCGATCTCGCGGCGCTCCGCGACGGCTCCTGGGCCGACGACCTCGACCGGGTGACCGCCGAGACGCTCCTGGTCCACGGCGATGCGGACCCGGTGGCGAGCGCCGAGGACGGCCGCTGGTACCGCGGCCGCCTCGCCCGTGCCCGCACCGTGACGGTCGACGGGGCCGGCCGGCTGGCGCTGGTGCGCGAGTGGCGCCGGATCCTCGACCACGTCGCTCCGCTCGAGCGCGGGGCGGAGGGCCGATGAGCCGGCTGGGCGCGGGCCCGCTCGTGCTCGTGTCGGCGATGGCGGTCTCGGGAGTCGTGCACCTGGTGCACCCGCGGACCTTCGACGCGGTCGTCCCGCGAGGGATGCCCGGCTCGGCGCGCGGATGGGTCCTCGTCTCGGGAGCGGCGGAGCTGGTCTGCGCGGCCGCGACGCTGCACCCGCGGACCCGCGCGGCCGGCGGTCTCGCCTCCGCCGCCCTGATGGCCGCCGTCCTCCCCGGCAACGTGCAGATGGCGCGGGACGCCCGTCGGCCTCGGACCCGGGTGATCACGCTGCTGCGCCTCCCGCTCCAGATCCCGCTCGTGCTCTGGGGTCTTCAGGCGGCACGCAGCCGCTGACGCAAGCCCGCGCGTGCGCGGATCGCCCGCTGCTACCGTCCAGGCATGACCGACCAGAGCGCGGACGACCGCCACGACCAGCTGACCAGCGCCCCGAAGGCGACGGAGGCCGACGCGGCCCCGCGCATCGAGGTCTCCACCACCGAGGCCGGCGACACCCGCATCGACATCCGCGAGGACGCCGCCGTGCGTCCGGGCCGTGTCGACGAGAACGGCGACGAGCTCGACGAGAGCCGCGACGATGCCTGAGCGCCGCCGTGCCGCCCTCGTCTACAACCCCGTCAAGGTCGACCTGGAGTCCGTGAAGGCCGCTGTGAAGCGCGCCGAGGAGGCCGCCGGCTGGGAGGAGACGCTCTGGTACGAGACCTCCGTCGAGGACCCCGGAGCCGGTCAGACGAAGGAGGCCCTCGCCGCGGGCGCCGACGTCGTGATCGCGGCCGGCGGCGACGGGACGGTCCGCGTCGTGGCGGAGGCCCTCCGCGGCTCCGACGCCTCGCTCGCGCTGCTGCCCTCCGGCACCGGCAACCTGCTCGCCCGCAACCTGAACCTCACGCTCGACGACATCGACAACTCCCTGACCGTCGCGTTCTCCGGACAGGATCGCGCGATCGACGTCGGGATGATCGACATCGAGACCTCCACGGGCCGCGACCGCCACGCCTACGTCGTGATGGCGGGCCTCGGGATCGACGCGAAGATGCTCGCCAACACCGACGACGACCTCAAGAAGCGCGCCGGCTGGCTCGCCTACGTGGACGCGCTGCGGAAGGCCCTGCTCGACAAGAACCAGCTCGAGTTCCGCTACCGCCTCGACGGCTCCAAGACCCGCAAGGTGCGCGCGCACACGATCATCGTGGGCAACTGCGGCGCCCTGCCGGCGAACATCCTCCTGCTGCCGGACGCGGCCGTCGACGACGGCGAGTTCGACATCGTCCTGCTGCGCCCCGAGGGCTTCTTCGGCTGGGTGCAGATCATCTTCAAGGTGGTGTGGGAGAACGGCGTGCTCCGCCGCAGCGGCGTCGTCGGCAAGAAGCTGATGGGCCTGACCAAGGAGGTGTCGGCCCTGCGGTACGTGAAGGGCCGCGACCTCACGGTCCGCCTCGAGCACGCGCAGGAGATCGAGCTCGACGGCGATCCGTTCGGCTCGACCTCGGCGTTCCGCACCTGGATCGAGCCCGGCGGGCTGACGGTGCGCGTCCCGGCGTAGCGCCGGCGGCGGCCGGGCGGATCCGCCCGGTCCGCCTCCCGCCGGGAGAGAGGATCGTCATCCCTCCCGGCGGAGGCGACTGCTCCGAGCAGGGCGGCGCAGTGCGGCTTCGGGTACCGCACCCCATGCACCTGCATGAACACGGCGACTGTAGTGCGGAATCCGTCGCCGCCGCAACGATCCGCGGGGCTCCGGCGGCTCGAATGGGTAATTCCACCGTGCGATGCTCCGTGGCAGCGACGGATTCCGCAGCTGACTCGCCCCGGCAGGAGCGTCATCGCCCGTCCGTCGATCGACGAGGCTTCTCCTCGGCACGGTGCCGACACGCGCACGAAACGCCCGCCCGCTAGCGTGCGGACATGACATTCCGTGCGTCAGCCGCGCTCAGCGCGCTCGTGGCCTCCTCCCTCCTCCTCGCACCCGCCGCCATCGCCTCCCCCGCCGCCCGCGCGGGCGCCGTCGACGGGGGCACCAGCGCCGGCGATCCGTACTTCCCCGGCCTCGGCAGCAGCGGCTTCGACGCCCTCACCTACAGCCTCGTCCTGAAGTACGATCCGGCGACCCGGGCCCTCGGCGGCAGGGCCGTGGTCACCCTCGCGCCCCAGAAGGACCTGCGCTCGCTCTCCTTCGACCTGACCGGCCTCACCGTCTCGAAGGTCACCGTCAACGCCGGGGGCGCCCGGTTCTCGCAGTCGGGGGACGAGCTGACCGTCACGCCCGCCCGGACCCTCCGGAAGGGCCTGCCCGCGCTGGTGAGCATCGACTACGCCGGGACCACCGGGAACCCCGTCGACGGCACCGGGGCCCCCTTCGGCTGGTGGTCGACGGACGACGGCGCCCTGGTCGCCAGCGAGCCGGACGGCGCCTCGACCTGGTACCCCGTCAACGACTCGCCCGCCGACAAGGCGCGCTACACCTTCAGCATCACGGTCCCGGAGGGCCGGACGGTGGTCGCGAACGGCCTGCCGGTCGGCTCCCCCACCACGTCGAAGGGGTGGACGACCTCCCGCTGGGTCGAGACCAGCCCGATGGCGAGCTACCTCGCCATGGTGAACATCGGCGACTACGACCTGGTCCGCTCCACCCAGGGCGGCGTGACGACCATCGACGCGATCGACCGGGACATCACCGGCGACACCCGCGCCCGCACCGAGGCGGCCCTCGCGAAGCAGGGCGCGATCATCGACTACTTCTCCTCCGTCTTCGGCCCGTACCCGTTCCGCTCGGCCGGAGCCGTGGTCGACGACGAGCGGATCGGCTACGCCCTCGAGACCCAGGGCCGCTCGTTCTACTCCGGCGGCGCGGACGAGTCGACCGTCGCGCACGAGACCGCGCACCAGTGGTACGGCGACAGCGTCACGCCGGAGACCTGGTCCGACATCTGGCTGAACGAGGGCTTCGCGACCTACGCCGAGTGGCTCTGGGAGGAGCACACCGGCGGCGCGAGCGTCACCGAGTCCGCCGCCCGGGTCGCCGCCGCTCCCGCCGACGACCCGTTCTGGTCGACCGCCGTCGCCGACCCCGGAGCTGGGGGCCTCTTCGACGCGCCCGTCTACGCCCGCGGCGGCCTGACCCTCGTCGCCCTCCGCGACCGGATCGGCGCGGACGCGTTCGGCGTGCTGCTGAAGCGCTGGGCCTCCGAGAACCGCTACTCGAACGCGACGACCGCCGACTTCCAGGCCCTGGCCGAGAACGTCTCCGGCTCCGACCTGGCGGACTTCTTCGACACCTGGCTGCGCACGCCGGAGAAGCCCGCCGGTCTCTGAACCCCGGATCGCCGCGGCGCGGGCGGGGTGTCAAGGAGGGACGGCAGGTCGGCCCGAGCCGATACCGTCCCTCCATGGGCTTCTTCGACCGCAACGACTCCTCGACCAGCGCCGCCGCGCCGCAGCCGAGCGCACCCGATCCGCAGCGGCGGGTCTGGAGCGACGGCCTCGGCCGGTTCGCCACCCGCTGCCTCCAGGTGGTCATCGTCCTCCTGCTGGCCTCGGTGCTCGTCTTCGCGATGACGCAGCTCACGCTGGTGCTCATCCCCGTGATGATCGCGCTCATCCTCGCCGCGGCGATCCACCCGGTCCTGGCGTGGATGCGGCGCAAGGGCGTGCCGTCGATCCTCGCGACCTGGCTGGCGCTGATCGGGCTGCTCGCGATCCTCGGCGCGGTCGGCTGGCTGATCACGGTCGCGGTCCGCAACCAGTGGGACGAGCTGGTCAGCAGCGCCTCCGACGGCATCACCTCGCTGCAGGACTACGTGCAGCACCTGCCTTTCCAGATCACCGACGAGCAGATCGAGTCCGCCCGCCAGTCGGTCGTCGACTTCCTCACCTCCAGCTCGTTCGGCAACGGCGCGCTCGCGGGCGTCTCCGCAGCGGCGAACTTCATCACCGGCCTCGTGCTGATGATCGTGGTGCTCTTCTTCTTCATGAAGGACGGCCCGAAGATCTGGGAGTTCCTCCTGCGCCCCTTCACCGGCTCGGGCTACGAGCGCGCCAAGCGCGTCGGGCACAAGACGGTCGACGTGCTGGGCGGCTACGTCCGCGGAACGGCGACCGTCGCCGCGGTCGACGCGATCGGCATCGGAGTCGCACTGGCGATCATCCAGGTGCCGCTGGCGATCCCGCTGGCCGTCATCGTCTTCCTCACCGCGTTCATCCCGATCGTCGGAGCCACGGCCGCCGGCATCCTCGCCGCTCTCGTCGCCCTGGTCGCCAACGGCCCGGTCGCCGCGCTGATCGTGATCCTGGTCGTCATCGGGGTCAACCAGCTCGAGGGCAACTTCCTCCAGCCGGTCGTGATGGCGCGCTCGCTGAAGCTGCACCCGCTGATCGTCCTGATCGCCCTGACCGTGGGCACCGTCCTCGCCGGCATCGTCGGCGCCGTGCTGGCCGTGCCGATCGCGGCCGTCGTCTGGGGCATCGTCTCGATCTGGAACGGACCCTCCGACCCCGCCGAGCCCGCGCGGCAGAAGCGCGCCGAGACGGTCTAGGCCCCCGGGATCGTCGAGCGCGCGCCTAGCGCTCGACGATCCCGTCGCGCAGCGCCTGCCGGCGGAGCGAGATCTTCGTGCCGACGGCCAGCCCCTCCGCCCGGTACTTGCCCCGGGCGCTGCGCAGCGAGCTCCGTGCGGCGTCCTGGGTGATGCCGAGGAGCGTGGCGACCTGCTTCAGCGGCATCCCGTCGACGAAGAGGCGGACGATCTCCCGCTCGCGGTGCGTCAGGGTGCCCGGGCGGTCGGCCCCGAGCAGCTCCCGCGTCTGCGCCGTCAGGAAGCGCTCGTCGCGCGCCGCCGCTCGGATCGCCGCGAGGATCGTCTCGGTCCGCTCGCTCTTGACCACGTAGCCGTGCGCCCCGGCCTCGAGCGCCCGGTTGATCGTCCCCGGCTCGGAGTGCGTGCTGATGATGATCGTGGCGGCGCCGGCGGCCGCGATGATCCGGATCTTCATGGCGAGGTCGAGCTCGTCGCCGAGGTCGATGTCGAGCAGCACCACGTCGGTCGGGAAGGCCGGGTGCGCGAGCAGGTCCGTCCAGGTGCCGGCCGTCGCCGCCACGCGGATGTCCGTGCCCGAGCGGCGGATCCACTCCGCCAGCGCCGCCAGCAGGATCGGGTGGTCGTCGAGGATGGCCAGCGTGATCGCGGGCTCGTCGCTCATGTCGTCGTCCTCCTCCGGGGCCGGTGGGCGACGAGGATCCTCGTCGCGCCGTGGTCGGTCGTCGTGCGGTACTCGCCGAGCTCGCTGAGGATGCCCCAGACCGAGCGGTCGAGGTCGCGGGTGCGGATGCCCGCGGCGACCAGGGCGAGCTCCACCCCGCCGCCCTGGCCCGGCTCCAGACGGACGGCGAGCGGAGCCCTCCCCGCGGGGGCGGTGAGCAGCCAGAGCACCGAGAGCAGCCGCGAGCGGTCGAGCGGGGCCAGCAGCGCCGCGGCCCCGCTCGGATCGTCGATCGCGACAGCGGAGGACAGCAGCGCCGACTCCTCCACCGCGATCCTCAGCCAGGTGCGGTCGTGGCTGCGGGCGAGCGCCTCGCGGAGCTCGTCTCCGAGCACCCGCGCCCGCTCGCCCAGCTCCTCGTCCAGCGGCACCGGCGTCCGGACCCGTTCGAGGAGCTCCTCGATGCGGGCGTCCACCTGCGAGAACTCGTCGTCCGCGGCGTGGACGGTGCTGTCGGCCAGGCTCCGGTCGAGCGTGCGCCGCACGTACTGGTCGAGCGCGGTCAGCACGACGACGCACACGGCCGCCGGCGCGGTGGCGAGGAGGACGTTGCCCACCGCGAGGGCGGCGCCTCCGTCGCCGAGCAGCGCCTGGCCGACGAGTCCGAGCGCCGCGAGCGCGACCAGGACCACGAGGGCGAGGAACGAGCGCGAGAGCGGCTGGAAGGTGATCAGCGCGATCACGCCCGCGCCCACTCCCACGCAGACCGACGGGTAGTACATCGGTGCCGGAGTGGGCAGCGCGTGGTCGGCGAACTCGAGCAGCAGCGCGATCACGTCGACGCCGAGGACGCCCGCGAAGGCCCAGCGCGGCAGCTCGCCGTGGCGGCGCAGGGCGATCGCGGCCCCCGCCGCGCTCGCGGCGATCACGAGCAGCCAGGAGAGACCGCTCACCCAGGTCGCGGACCGGGCGTCGAGGGACCAGAGGTACGAGATCAGTCCGCGGATGTCGAGCATCACCGCCATGGTGAGGAAGCCCAGCCCGAGGTAGCTCCCGCTCAGGCGGTTCGGCCGCGTCAGGCGCTCGCGGATGCTCCACAGCGCTCCGGGGCTCCGATCCGCCGCGCGGACCAGCTCGAGGAGCGTCCCGTCCTCCGGCCCCTCCTCCTGCCGCGTCCCGCTCACAGCGGCACGCTCAGCAGCGGCACGCTCAGCAGCACGGTCGCGCCGGATCCCGGCGCCGAGAAGACCCGGACCGTGCCGCCCACCGCCTCGACGCGGCCGACGACGGACTCCGCGAGGCCCAGGCGCCCCGGCGGCACCGCGGCCGAATCGAAGCCGCGCCCCTCGTCCGTGACGACGACGCGGAGCGAGCCCGCCTCCTCCGCGACGCTCACGTGCGCCAGCGCTGCCCCGGAGTGACGGCGCACGTTCTCGAGGCACTCCCCGGTCGCGCGCACCAGGGCGTCGAGCACCTCCGCACGGATCCGCGGCTGGGCACCGCCGTGCCAGCGCACCTCGACGCCGACCTCCGCCGACCGCCGACCGAGCGCGGCGAGCGGCTCGGGCAGCCGGACGCCGGAGGCCGGCTCCGGCTCGTCCACCGCCTCCACACCGCGCAGGAGCGCGAGGTCGGC
>NZ_PSVI01000015.1:0-66961 GCF_002931415.1 Rathayibacter sp. AY1E8 | reverse complement strand
GAGGGACCCGCCGCGGCGGTCCTCACGTACCTGCTGGTGGCGGTGATCTTCGGCGTCGTCAACGCCGTCGTCGGCGGGGTGGTGCGGGTGGTCGCGTTCCCCCTGTACGTGCTGACGCTCGGCCTGGTCTCGTTCCTCGTCAACGGCCTCCTGCTGCTCCTGACCGCCTGGATCAGCGGCCTCTTCGGCTTCGGCCTCGTCGTGGACGGCTTCTGGTGGGGCGTGCTCGGCGCCCTCGTGCTCGCCCTGGTGAACTGGTTCATCGGCCTCCTCCTGCGCCCCTTCCTCCGCCGCCGTCAGGACTGACACCGCGGGCTCGGCAGCCAGCATCGGCCGCGCCGCCGCCGCCCGGGAGGCCGCGCGCGCCATCGGTGGACGGCGGCCGCGATCGGCCTGCTGTGGAGGAGCCGCGGTGCGCCATGATGGGCGGGTGACCCCCGACTCCCCTGCGCCCTCGGCCTTCGCCGTGTGCTTCGTCTGCACCGGCAACATCTGCCGGTCGCCGATGGCCGAGGTGGTGCTGCGCTCCCTGGCGGAGCAGGCGGGGCTCGGCTCCGCGATCGAGATCAGCTCGGCCGGCACCGGCGAGTGGCACCTCGGCGAGCACGCCGACAGCCGCGCCCTCGCGGCGCTGGAGCGTCACGGCTTCGACGGGGGCCGCCACCGCGCCCAGCTCTTCGACCCGTCCCGCTTCGCCGAGTTCGACCTGGTCGTCGCGCTCGACCACGGGCACGAGCGCGCGCTGCGCTCCTGGGCGCGCACCGAGGTCGACCGGCAGAAGATCCGCCGCCTGCTCGACTTCGAGCCCGGCCTCTCCCCGCAGGGCGACGTCCCCGACCCCTACTATTCCGATGCGGCGGCGTTCGACTCGGTGCTCGCGCTCATCGAGCGCGCCTGCCGGGCCCTCTTCGCCCAGATCGAACCAGGACTGCGCGGCAACCGCTCGGTCCGCCCCGACTCCACCGACGCGCGCGCCGCCCTCGCGCAGGACACCTGAGAACCGGAAGGCACCACCGCATGACCTCGCTCCCCACCCAGCCGCTGAGCCCCCTCGACGGCCGCTACAGCGGTGCCGTCTCGTCGCTCGGCGAGTACCTCTCGGAGGCGGGGCTGAACCGCGCGCGGGTGCACGTCGAGGTCGAGTGGCTGCTGGCGCTGACCGACCGCCGCCTCTTCGGCTCCGAGCCCGTCGACGCGGCGACCGCCGAGGAGCTGCGCCGCCGCGCCCGCGACTTCGGCCAGCCCGAGATCGACGAGCTGGCGACCCTCGAGGCCCGCACCCGCCACGACGTGAAGGCCGTGGAGTACCTCGTCCGCCAGTGGCTCGAGGAGCTGGGCCTGCAGCGCATCGCCGAGCTCACCCACTTCGCCGCCACCAGCGAGGACATCAACAACCTCTCCTACGCGATCGTGGTCCGCCAGGCCGTCGGCGAGATCTGGCTGCCGAAGCTGCGCTCGGTCGTCGCGTCGCTCCGGGAGCTGGCCGTCCGCTACCGCGACGAGTCGATGCTCAGCCGCACCCACGGCCAGCCCGCGACCCCGACCACGATGGGCAAGGAGTTCGCCGTCTACGCCTACCGGCTCGAGCGGGTCGTCGCTCAGATCGAGGCGACGGAGTACCTGGGCAAGTTCAGCGGAGCGACGGGCACGTTCGCCGCCCACCTCGCCGCCGACCCCGGCACCGACTGGCCCGCCCTCGCGGAGGAGTTCGTCACCTCCCTCGGCCTCGTCTTCAACCCGCTGACCACCCAGATCGAGTCGCACGACTGGCAGGCCGAGCTCTACGGCAGGGCCGCGCACGCGAACCGCATCCTGCACAACATCTGCACCGACGTCTGGACCTACATCTCGCTCGGCTACTTCCGGCAGATCCCCCAGGCCGGGGCGACCGGCTCGTCCACGATGCCGCACAAGATCAACCCGATCCGCTTCGAGAACGCCGAGGCGAACCTGGAGCTCTCCAGCGCCCTGCTCGACTCGCTCGCGCAGACCCTGGTCACCTCGCGCCTCCAGCGCGACCTCACCGACTCGACCACGCAGCGCAACATCGGCGTCGCGTTCGGCCACTCCCTCCTCGCCCTCGACAACATCGCCCGCGGCCTGCTCGAGATCGACCTCGACCCGACCGCCCTCGCCGCCGACCTCGACGGCAACTGGGAGGTGCTGGCCGAGGCGATCCAGACGGTGATCCGCGCGGAGGTGGCGGCCGGCCGCTCCTCGATCACGGACCCGTACGCGCTGCTGAAGGACCTGACCCGCGGCAAGCGCCTCGGTGCCGACGACCTCGCCGTCTTCGTGCAGGGTCTCGACATCGGCGACGCGGCGAAGGAGCGCCTGCTGGCGCTGACGCCGGGCGGCTACACGGGCCTCGCCTCGTCGCTGGTCGACCGTCTGAGCTGATCCGCCGGGCCGCGATCGCGCGGATGCCGCCGTCCTCGAGAGCGAGCACTCGGACTCCTGCGTGCTCGCGGCGGCGCGGTCGACGACGGAGCGATGTCGGGGGTCGCACCTAGCGTCGGCGGCATGGCAGCGTGCGCGATCGGAGGGTGCGCCTCCTCGGCCGAGACGGGCGCGCCGCTCGCGCTCTGCGCGGCGCACCTCGGGCTCGCGCACGACTGGGTCGCCCGCGAGGACGGGGTGATCGACGCCCTGCCCTCGCCGTGCGCCGCGTGCGGGTCCCGCCTGGGCGTCCGGCTCCCCTCCGCCTGGCTCTGCGCCGCCTGCGAGTGGCGGCTCGGCGACGCCCCCGACGGCGAGCTGCCGCCACCCCGGGTCGACGTCGTCTACTACATCCGCTTCGGCGAGCGGATCAAGATCGGCACCAGCGGCAATCCCCGGCAGCGCCTCCACCGGCTCCGGCACGAGGAGCTCCTCGCGTTCGAGCGCGGCGGGCGGGCGCTCGAGCAGCACCGGCACGCCCAGTTCGCCGACGAGCGCCTGGAGCGCACCGAGTGGTTCGCCCGCAGCCCCGCGCTCGACGCCCACATCGAGACCGTGCGCGCCGGGGAACCCGACCCCTGGGCTCTGCACCGCCGCTGGCGCAGCGAGGCGCTGGCCCTGCGGCTCTGACGCGTCGGCTGCGAGCGGTCGGCTGCGACTCGACCGCTCCGACTCGCCGGCTCCCACTCGACGGTTCCCGCTCGCCGGCACTGCGTCGGCGGGTCCCGCTCCGCCGAGCCGGACACCGGGACGGAGCGACGGGGACGGAGCGACGGGGACGGGTCCCGGAGGACAGTCCCGCAGCCGCCGCGCGACTCGGTCAGCGCCCCCAGGCGTCGACGAGCAGCGGACCGCGGACATCGCGGAGCCGGTCGACCAGGCGGTCCGCCAGCGCGGCCGTGACCCCCGTGGCGACCAGGTCGTGGGGGCCGAGCGGCAGCAGCTTCCCCGTGCGGATGCGCACCACCTCCCACCCGGCGGAGCGGAGCGCGCGGTCCTTCCGCCGGTCGGCCTCCTCGCGGTGCCCGACGTGCTCGAGTCCGTGACGGCCGGTGGAGTCGTACTCGATCGCGACGCGCAGCTCGCCGAGCACCAGGTCGGGCCACGCCTCGCAGTGCTCGAAGAACGGCCGCTTCAGACGGACCGCCGTGTGCGCCGGGTCGAAGACGAGCCGCTCGACGAGGAGAGCCCGGAGCCGCGCCTCGACGGCGGAGGCGGGAGGAGGCGCGCACCGGCTCGCGAAGGGCTCGCCGACGGGGAGGTCCGGCGTCTTCGGGCACACGCGGGCGGGCCGGGCTCGGGAGCGCGCCGGGCGGGCGGACGGGCCGGCGGACGGGACCGCGGCCGGAACGACGGAGGCGGCGGTACGAGGGGCGGGCGGGAGCGCGGCCCGAGCGGCGGCAGCTGGAGGGGTGGATCGAGCGGACGGAGGAGTCGACGACGCGGCGCGCGCGGATCCGCTCGGGTCGGCGGGTGACGCGGACCCGCGGCCGGTGGGCGACGCGGACGTCGGGAGCCCCCGCGCGATCACGGCGGGCGGCGCCAGGAGGACGAAGGAGCCGTCGCCGGGGGCGGCCGTCGGCGCGAGCACCTCGGCGAGCCGGCCGCCGATCATCGGCGCGGCCCGGGGCAGGCGCGGCGAGGCGAGCTCGGCGCAGTCGGGGCACCAGGAGGAGCGGCGCCGCTCCCGGCCGGGACGGTGGCGCTGCTCCTCGGGAGTGGCGACGAAGACGTGTCCGGCGTCGCAGAGCCAGCACAGGTACACGTCGGCCGCGGGCGGGATCTGGCTGAGCACGATGCCCTCGTTGTACTCGGGCCGGTACTGCCGCACCAGGACGGGGTAGGACGCCCAGGCCTCCCGGTAGGTGCCGACCGCGTAGGGGACGTCGGCGCCGCGCGAGAACCGCCGCCTCTGCCACCACCGCCCGATCGCCTCCGCCACCCTCCGCACGCTACGCGCGACCACCGACGCGGAAGCGGCGCCCGCGTGCGCAGGCGGGATCTCGAGACGCCCTCCGGGCTGCTCCATCAGCATGCGCGGCGGAAGGGACTATCCGCCCGCGCGGCGTGCTCCCGGTCGACTGGGAGCGGCGGAGCCGTCCCTCGCCTAGTGTGCGGAGTCCTGCTCGTCGATGTCCGCGATCTCGGCCTCGTCCGGCTTGAAGGTCAGCGAGAACATGGCGATCGCGACGAGCACGACGATGAAGGCGACGCCGAACGAGATGAGCGCGACGACCGGCTCGCGGGTCGAGAGCATGACGACCAGGCCGACGAAGGCCGCCATCACCGCGGAGAAGCCGATGAGCTCGAGCGGGCGCAGGCGGTCCTTGCGGGTCGGCTGGAACGTGCGGGGCGTGAACTCGCCGGGGTCGCGCGCCGGGGCGGAGTCGGCCGCCGAGGCGCGGTCGGCGGGAGAGGCGGGGTCGGGCTGCTGGCCTTCGGCGGTCATCGGTCTCCTCCGGAGGTCGGTGTCGTGGGGGCGACGGGATCGTGTCCGGTGGCTGCGTCGGCGCCGGCGGCCCATTTGAGCGAGAACGCCGCGATGGCGAGGAACACGGCGACCATCACGGCGTAGGCGCCGAGGAGGCCGACGGTGACGACGGGGTGGGGCGGGAGGAGTCCGAAGGCGGCGCCGAGCAGCATCGTGCCGACGCCGACGATCACGGAGTCGCGTGCGGCGAGGCCCTGACCGCGGCGGCCGCTCGAGAACTCGAGGAAGCCGGAGAGCAGCGCCCAGCCGGCGACGAGGGCGACGAAGGAGAGCAGGTTGGCGACCGGGAGCGCGACGAGCGCCGCGACTCCGGCGACCAGGGTGAGCACCGCGGAGCCGAGGGCGAGCGGGCGGGCCCGGCCGCTCCAGCTGCGGAGCCCGAGGGCGAGCGAGACGGCGCCGGTCGCGATCGCGAAGCCGCCGAAGACGGCGAGGCCGAAGGCGGGCCCGTGGTCGGGCGAGAAGGTGACGACGCAGCCGGCGACCGCCGCGATCACGGCGCGCGCGAGGGGCAGGGTCCACAGGCGGCGGTCGGAGTCGGCGGCGATGGCCACGGTCGAGCCTCTCTGGGATGGAGGGAGAAGGCGTCCGGGAGCGGACGGCTGGGCGCGCGACGGCACGGCGACGCGGACTCCAGCGATTTTACGCTCCCGCGGCTCCGCCCAGGCCCGGAGCGGGGCCGGGGGCGCGATCCGGGGCGAAGTCGCAGGCGGCTCAGCCGAGCCAGACCTCCTCCACCCGCGGGAACACGGCGTCGGCGGAGAAGCGCTCACGGAAGCGCGCCCCGGCCTTCTCGACGACCTCGGCCCGGGCGTCCTCGTCGGTGATGAGCTCGGTCAGCGCGGCGGCGAGGCCCTCCACGTCTCCGGGCGCGACCACGCGGCCGCAGCCGTCGCCGAGGACCTCGGGGATGCCGCCGACCGCGGTCGAGACGACGGCCGCGTCGCGGGCGAGTGCCTCGAGGATGAAGATCGGCATCGCCTCGTCGCGCGAGGGCAGGACGGCGATGGACGCCTCGTCGAGCAGGGCGAGCAGGCGGGCGTTCTCGAGCGAGCCGAGGAACTCGATCCCCGGGACGCCGCGGTCGACGACCTCCGGCTCGCGGATCGGACCGGCGACCAGCAGGCGCCAGCCCTCCTTGCCCTCGACCTGCGCCCACGCCTTCTGCAGCACGTCGACGCCCTTGCGGTGGCTGACGACGCCGCCGAAGACGACGGTGCGGGTCTTGTCGCGCGGGGTGCCCTGCTCGAGCGCGTTGGGCACGAGGTGCACGCGCTCGGCGGGGACGTAGCGGCGGCAGATCGCCGAGGTCTCCTCCGAGAGCGAGATGATCTCGTCCGCGCTGCGCAGCACGTCCTTCACCAGGCGCGGGTGCGCGGCGGTGAAGGCGGCGAACTCGCTGCCGTGCAGGTGGGCGACCGTGCGCAGGCCCAGGCGGTGCGCGAGGCGGAGGAGGGACCCCTCGCGGAGGAACGAGCCGCGCTCCGAGAGGTGGACGACGATCACGGCGCCGGGCTCGCGGCGCGCGATCGCGACGATGCGGGCGGCGGCGCCGGCGGCCAGGCGGGCCGCGGCGACGTGCTCGCCCGGAGCGGTGCGGGAGGAGATCACCCGGACGTCCGAGCGCTCGAACGGCCAGCGCAGGTACCCGTTGACGACCTGCGTCATGCCTCCGGGGACCTCTCCGCTGCGGCCGACGTGGTACACCCGCGTCTTCGGGCCGGCAGGGGCTGCCGCGGCGGCCGGGCGGCTGCGGGGCGGCACGGCGAGCAGCGCCTGGATGTCGTCGCGAACGCCGCGGAGGCGCCCGCGGGCGACGAGCAGCTTCTCGAGCAGCTCGCTCCGGCGGGCGACGACGGCGGAGAAGGTCTCGACGCCGGCGGCCGGGGTCGTCCGGGACATGTCGACCGTGACGTCGTGGATCCCGATGGTCTCGAAGTGGCGCGAGGCCTTCGTCGATCCGTCCATCTGCAGGCTCACCGGGGCCGCGCCCTCGGTGAACGCCATGATGATCACGTGCAGCCGGTCGCTCATCGCGACGCGGGCCGTGCGGTAGAGCTCGCGCAGCAGGATCTCGTGCTCGTCGTGGGTGTGCGCCGGATCCCAGTCGAGGATGTCCGCGTCGAGGTCGGCGGCGAGACGGCGGGAGCGCTCGGCGTCGACGGCGACCTGCGTGACGACGACGATGTCGAGGTCCTCGCGCTCGGCGAAGCCCTTGATCGCGGCCAGCCACTCCTGCTCGGGGTAGGGGCGGGCGTCCACCTCGTGGTCCTCGCGGAGGGAGAGGACCAGAACGCGCCGCTCCTCGTCGGGCTGCGCGGCGAACGCGGTCAGCTCCGCGTCGCTCGAGCCCTCGCCGTAGCCGAGGTCGGGCATGGCGGCGCCGACGCGCATGTAGCCGGCCGTCTTGTCGTCGCGCCAGCGGGTGTAGCTCGAGAGCGCCATCGAGGGCCACATGATCGCGCGGGGCAGCGGGGCGAAGTTGCGGGTGCCCACGCCGGCGCGGATCACGCGGCCGCCGCCGAGGCGCACGAGGGCGATGCCCGGGAGCATCACGAGGTGCTCCTTCATCCCGATCAGGGTCAGCTGGATCTCTCCCGGCTTGAACACCGAGTTCGCCCGGCCGGCGAGGGCCTCGCGGGCGAGCGCCGCGTACCAGCGCAGGAGCGAGCGGTACACCGTGTCGTCCGGGCCCAGGCGCAGGCCGTCGTCGTAGCCCCACGGCGAGTGGCCCACGTAGACGTGGAGCGGACCCGACTCGCGGAGCCAGTCGAGGAGCTGGCGACGCAGGATGATGTCGCCGATGTTCTCGTACTGGCCGCGGCCGACGGCGAAGATCGATCGGGCAGGTGTCACGGGCGGGCCTTTCGGAGGGGTTCGCGTGGGGGTGACCGGTGCGGAGCGGGGAGCGTCGCGGGTCTCCCCGGTCGATCCTCCTGCCGCGCTGCCGTCGTGGGCCGGGCCGGCCGGGCTCCGCAGGAGCGGGCTCGGGGCCGATGGCGCCCCGGGCAGACTAGCGCAGGCCGGCTCGGCGGCTCGAGGAGGAGTGCTCGCGTCAACAGCCGTTGGTGACCAGGAAGGCCTTGAGGAACGCGCCGGTCTGGTAGACGTACTGGTTCACCAGGTAGTCCAGGCCCATCGGCTCGCCCGAGGGCACCATCGAGAGCTCGCCGGAGTAGCAGCGCTCGATGATCATCTCGGCGCGCACGAGGTGGGAGGCGTTGGTGATCACGATGACGTGGTCCCAGCCGTACTGCTCGGCCATGTCGCGCAGCTGCCGGGCCTCTCCCTGGGTCGTGAGCGGGTCGGCGGAGTAGCAGAGGACGTCGCCGCCGGGCTCGTTGCACTTCTTGTACTTCTTGGCCTCGTAGGGAGCGTTCATCTCGCCGGGGCCGACCGAGAGCACCATCGTGTCCGTCGCCCCGGAGGTGATGATCCGGCGGGCGAACTCGACTCGTGCCCTCGTGGAGGGGCCCAGCACGAAGACCGCGTCCGCCTGCTCAGGGATCGGGTCGATCGGGGGCGTGACGTAGAGCGGGATCCCGGCGCCGAAGAGGGCGAGCACCACGAGGGGGACGAGCAGGAGCCGTCCGATCACGGTGCGAGCGCGGACCCGGGGGCATCTCGGGCGCTCCCGGGACGGCTGGGTGGACGGGCGGTCGCCGGTCGCGGTCGTGGCCGTGTCCATCGCGTCCTCCCTCTCGTCGGGACCGCCGCTCGCCCGCGGCGGGTGATCCGCGACGCGGGTGCGACGGCGATCACCAGTGGAGAGCCCATCATCGCAGTGTTTCGGCGAGGGGTCGGCCCGGTGAACGCCCGGTCAATTCTCTCGCCCAGCGGCCCGGCCCGGGGCCGTGTCCAGAGTCGCCGGGTAGGGTCGCCGTTCCTCGACCGAGCAGCACTCCCCCTCGTCCATTCCGCGGACGGGCATTCCCGGAGTCCCCTCCCGATCCGACATCCGCCCTCCGATCCGTCGTCGACAGCGCGTGTGACCGTTCCGTATACACGCATGCGCGGCGGTCCGCCAGTCCTTCAGCGGAATCGCTGATATAAGCCCGACCACCACGCCCGAATGGGGTACTACAACCTGAATCCGTCTCATCCAGCCATCAGTCGCAAGGCCCGTCTATAGCGTCGGGAGGACCAGCACCACCCCCTTGAGCAGCCCCATCGAACCGCCCCCGACGCCCCCTCGAAGACCCGGAGCCGATCGTGAATCCTCAGACGACGCCAGACCCGACCCGCCCTCGCCGACGACGCGCACGCCTCTCCCTCACCACCGCTCTGATCGCCGCTCTCGGCATCCTGGTCGCCCCCCTCACGGCGCCCGCCGCCTCCGCGGCCACTCTCGACCCGGGCGCCGGGCAGAGCACGCGGATACAGGAGACGAACTCCTCGCTGACCTACAGCGGCTCGTGGCGCACGATGACGGGCGGCGACAGCGGCGGCGGGATCAAGTTCCTCAACAGCACCGGCTCCGTCTCGTTCAGCTTCCGCGGCACCGGCTTCAGCTGGGTCAGCCGCACCACCGCCTCCGCCGGCATCGCCACCGTCACGGTCGACGGCGCGAGCACCTCGGTCGACCGGTACACGAAGACCACGGCGTACCAGGTCCCGGTGTTCACGAAGAAGGACCTCGCCGACACCGTCCACACGGTCAAGATCGCCTGGAGCGGCACGGCCAACAGCTCCGCGAGCGACAAGAACCTGGTCATCGACGCGTTCGACATCACCCGCGCGACTCCCGCCACCGAGGAGCCGACCGACGAGACCGGCGGCGGCGAGGACGACGGCCCCGTGCTCGATCCCTCCGGAGCGACCAGCCTCCTCGTGCAGGAGACCGACCCCGCGCTGCAGTACACCGGCTCGTGGAGATCGATGGCGGGCGGCGACAGCGGCGGCGGGATGAAGTACCTGACCTCCGCCGGATCGGTGAAGTTCACCTTCGTCGGCACGTCGTGGCGCTGGATCAGCCGGAAGACCTCCTCCTCCGGCATCGCCGCGGTCTCGGTCGACGGCGGACCCGTCACCAAGGTCGACCGCTACAGCTCGACCGCGCAGTACCAGGTGCCGGTCTACGAGACGACCGACCTCGCCGAGGGCACGCACACCGTGACCATCTCCTACACGGGGACGAAGAACTCCCAGTCGACCGACAAGAACCTGATCATCGACGCGTTCGTCCTCGCCGAGGACGGCCTCGCGACCGACGCCGTGGAGCTCTCCCCCCTGACCGACGGCTACACCGTCGCCTGGGACGCGCCCTTCAGCTCGCGGGTCGTCTCGTACGACGTGCACCGCTCGAACGAGGACGGCTCCGGCGACACGGTCGTCGGCACCGTCGCCGACCCGGTGCGCCAGTACCGCGACGAGACCGCCGAGGCGGGACGCGCCTACACGTACACCGTCACGGCGACCGACGACGCCGGCCGCGACTCGCGGCTGAAGGAGTCGGCCACCACCTCGGCCGACATCCTCGCCTCCCGCGCCTCGCTGCTCGCGGCCTTCGACTGCCCCGCCGCCACCAAGACGGTGTCGACCTCGGCGCAGCTCGTCACGGCCCTGACCAACCCCTCCTCCGGCGACGTCATCCGCCTGGCCGACGGCGTCTACACCGGCAAGTTCGCCCTCCGCGGCACCGCCGCCCAGCCCGGCTCGATCTGGATCTGCGGCTCGCCCAACGCGGTCCTCACCTCCGGATCCACCTCGAGCGGTACCGCGCTCATCCTGAACACGGTGAGCGACGTGCACCTCGTGGGCTTCTCGGTCCGCAGCTCCTTCCAGGGCATCCAGGTGCTCGCCAGCAAGGGCGTCCAGATGGCCGGCCTGACGGTGAGCGAGATCGGCTACGAGGCGGTCCACTTCCGCAGCCAGACCACCGACTCCCTGATCGTCGGCAGCACCATCCGCCGCACCGGCCTCGTCTCCGCCAAGTACGGCGAGGGCGTCTACGTCGGCACCTCCGACCGCAACTGGTGCGAGTACAACGACTGCGACCCGGACCGCACGGCCCGCATCGCGGTCGTGGACAACGCGATCAGCGACACCGGCGCCGAGCCGATCGAGGCCAAGGAGGGCACCCTCGACGGCGACATCATCGGGAACACGGTCCTCGGCGGATCGCGGCTCGCCTCGGACGTCGTCTCGCTGATCCTGGTCTCGGGCAACAGCTGGCTGGCCGCGGGCAACTCCGCCGCGGGCACCACCACCTACGGCTACCAGGTGATCACCCGCGCCGACGGCTCGGGCAACGACAACACCATCAGCGGCAACCTCGCGCTGAAGACCAGCAACGCGGTGGTCTACCTCCACCAGCCGTCCAACTGGTCCACCAGCGGAAACACGCTGAGCTGCTCCAACTCCGGGAAGGACCTGATCGGGAACGTGGCCTGCACGCCGTGACCTGATCCGCTCCCCGCGCGCAGAACCGCCGCCGTCGTCCCCTCGACGGCGGCGGTTCCGCGTGTGCCCGCCTCCCGCCGACCAGGCGCGGACGGCGGGGTCGCGCGCGACGACCGCGACCACCGCGGACTCGCGAGGGCGCGGGCGGGCGCTCGGCGTCTCCGGGACCGCAGGAGTGGGCCGGTCGGACGGTGACGCGATCAGTGCCCGGCTGACGCGCCCGCGCCTCTCCAGCACGCAGAAGTGGGCGGAGTCGCGCGCGAGTACCGCGACTTCTGCGGCCTCGCGGTGTCAGCGGGCTCCCGGGAGCCGGTGAGGCACCTGGTCCGGCCACGGCGGGCGCTGGAGAGGCCGGAGGAGGTCCGGAGGGGCCGGCCATGCCCTGGAGAGCCCGCACGGGCCCGCACGGGCCCGCCCCGGAGAGCCCGCTGGCCTAGGACGGGGACGCCGCCTCCTCTCGAGTCCGCGGAAGTCGGCGTGCTCGCGCGCGACTACCGCGACTCGTGCGGACTCGCGGGGTGAGCGGGCTCGCGGGGGACGGAGAAGGGCCCGGTCCGGCCACGGCGGGCGTTGGAGAGGCTGAAGGACCGGAGAGGCCGGCCGGGGTCCGCAGAGCCCGCACGGGCCCGCGCGGAGAGCCCCCCAGTCCCCGAACGCGGAAGAGCGCACCGCGGCCGGGGCCGGGGTGCGCTCTTCCGCAGCGTGCGAGGACGCGATCAGACGATCGCGGGGGCCTTCTGCAGCTTGTGGCGGGCCAGGACGACCGCGCCGACCACGGGGGTGCCGGCGGTCTCGATCCAGTGCACGTCGGCGGCGGCCTGGGGCGAGTCGACCTTGCCCTCGATCAGGACGAGGACGGCGCCGTCGGCCACGCCGCGGAAGGTCGGCGACTGCTCGGTCGCGCCGAGGGTGCCGGTGACGATCAGGACGATGTCGTAGACCTTCTCGAGCTCCTCGACCAGCGCACGGAGGGCGTCGGTCGGCATCGGCGTGCCGGCCTGGGCGCCGCCCGCGGGGAGCAGGTCGACGCGGTCGGTCGAGCGCTTGATGATCGCGTCGTCGAGCGAGGCGGCTCCGGCGAGCACCTCGCGCAGGCCCGGGCGTCCGCCCGAGGCGGAAGCGAGAGCCGAGCCCTCGGCGGTGCCGTCCACGATCACGACGGACGAGCCGAGCACGGCCAGCGCCTTGGCGAGCAGCACCGCGCTGGCGGTGTGCGGGGTCTTCTCGGACGCCGGGGCGATCGCGAAGGAGGAGTACGAGCGGGTGCGCGCGATGGCGGAGAGCTCGAACGCCACGGCCGAGTAGCGGGCCGGGATCTCGGTCGAGTTCAGCATCTCGTCGAGCTTGGTGGCCTTGACCGGGACGATGCCCAGCAGCGGCCGGTCGATCGCGGAGCGGACGTCGTCGCCGCTGCGGAGGCGGCGGTCGAGGGCGGTCATCACGATCGCCACTCCCACGCCGACCACGGCGCCGCCGAGGATGCCGAGCGCGAGCAGGACGAGGATGCCACCGGTGACCGGCAGCTCCGGCGGGAGCGCCTGGCTGAGCACCTGGAGCTGGATCTGCGGGACGGCGACGCCGTTCGTGGTGGTCGCCGGATCGGCGCCCTTCACGGCCGCGTCGAGCTGGGCGGCGACCGCGTTGGCGATGACCGCGGCCTGCTCGGGCGAGGGGTCGGTGGCCGAGATCGTGATGACCACGGACTCCGGCTCGGCGAGGACGGTCACGCGCTTGGCGAATTCCTCGATGGGCTCGTCGATGCCGAGGCCGTCGATGACGCCCTGCAGGACGGTGTCCGAGGTGCCGAGGGCGACGGAGGTGACCGTGGCCTGGGAGGCGGCGCTGTTGGCCGCGACCCGGTCCGCGGTCGAGAGGACTCCGGACGAGGAGACCGCGACGTACACGCGTGCGTCCGCCTTGTACTGCGGGAGGAGGACGGCGTTGAGTACCAGGGCCGCCACGGCGCCGAGCAGAGCGAAGGCGACGATGTAGACCCACCTCCGGCCGATGCCGGCGAACAGTCCGTTCAAGGTCATGGTGTGTGGTGTCCCTTTCGTCGACTGCACCGGAGTGCAGGGGGTCTGACTGTAGCGTCGTGATGTGTCGTCCGCGTTGCGCGGAACCGGCCGCGAGGTTTCGCGCGGGAGCGGTGGATCAGAGGTGGGCCTGCAGGAAGGCGAGGATCGCCTTCTTGTTGTTCGGGGTGTTGTTCTGGAGCCCGTGGTGGCCGGAGCCGTCCACGCCGACCTCGGACGCCACTCCGGCGTCCTGCAGGGCGACCTGCATCGCGTCGGCCTGCTCGACCGGGACGAGCTCGTCCTCGGAGGTCAGCCAGATCTGCGGGGCGTCCGTGGAGTCGACCGAGGTGATCGGCGACGCGGGGATGCTCTGCGGGCAGGTCGTCGAGTCGATCTCGTCGCAGTCCAGGTAGGAGAGGATCTGCTCCTTCGCCTCGGGCAGCGGCGTGCCCAGCGACATCCCGGTCTCGGTCATGTCGGCCACCGCCGAGAAGGCGACGACCGTCTTGACCCGCGAGCCCTCGGTGAGGGAGCCCTCGCCGAGCGTGCCCATGGTCGCTCCGATGATCGCTCCGGCGGAGCTGCCCATCACGCCGATGCGGGCGGGGTCGAGGCCGAAGCGCGTGACCTGCGCGGGCTCGCGCAGCCACTCCACGGCGGCCTGCGCGTCCTCGATCTGGCCGGGGTACCGGCTGTCCTGGAGGAGGCGGTAGTCGACGGAGACCGAGACGAAGCCGCGCTCGGCGTAGTACTCGCAGAGCTCGGTCATCCCGCCCTCGTCGCGGGCGCCGTCGACGAACCCTCCGCCGTGCAGCATCAGCAGCGCGGGGCGGTCGGTGCCGCCCGCGGTGGGGAGGCAGGCGTCGGCCTTCAGCGAGACGCCGTCGACCGAGCGGTACTCGATCGCCTTCTCCGTCGTGAAGCCGTCGGGCGTGCGGACGGGCTCGGGCTGCGAGGAGCAGCCGGCCAGCCCGAGGGCGACGGCCACGACGGCCGCCAGGACTCCGGCTCTGCGTGCTCGTGTCGTCTTCACTCGTGGGACTCCGCTCTCTTCTTCTCGTAACTGGGGGAGGTGCCGGGCTCATCGGCCGGGACCGCGACGGGATCGGAGACGACTCCGGGGCCGCGCGCAGGGACGGGCACGGGCTTGCGCCGCTTGCCGGGGCCGCCGAGGGCGGCCGGGGGGACGTAGATCCACTTGACCTTCGAGAGGTAGCGGGTCACGAAGAGCGAGAGGACGACCGCGAGCACCATCACGACCAGCAGCAGCGGCACCTCGAAGCCGCCGATCTCGGAGCGGTCCTCGGGGAGGATCACCCGCAGGATCGTGATGGCGATCACGATGAAGTAGAGGTGCAGCAGGTAGATGTGCAGGCTGCGCTCGCCGCAGATCGTGAAGAAGTTCAGGAATCGCACTCGGGAGAGGGCCCGCGACACGAGGATGCCCATCGCGACGGCGGCCATCTGGCCGGCGAGGGCGAGGAACGGCACCCAGCGGATCGGGAAGAGGAAGAGCACCGCGCTCAGCACGACGAAGACCGGAGTGACGTAGAGGAACGCGCGGCTCCCCTTCTGCTCGACGAAGTCGATGATCCTCTTCGAGTAGAGCGTGCCCACCAGGAAGAAGACGAACAGGGCGCCGATGCGGTTCCAGCCCACGTTGGTCGTGTTGAGGAGACCGGTGGTGAACATCGTCCCCATCACCGCGGCGAGGGCGACCTGCACGCGGTGGTCGACCTTGCGCAGGAGCCACGCGCCGAGCGTGAAGAGGACGAGGCCGTAGATGAACCAGTAGCTGCTGCTGGGCCAGAAGAACAGCAGGAGCAGGTTGAGCGGGTCGGTCGCGGGGAGCTCGCCGAGTCCGCCGTTCGCGAGCGGCACGACCAGGTAGAAGGCCATGCGGATCACGGACCAGACCACGTAGAGCCAGAGCAGCGGGTACAGCCTGCGGCGCCAGAGGTCGCCGAAGCTCCAGGTGCGGATGCGCGAGCCGAAGAGACCGGACACCAGGAAGAAGAGGGGCATCGGGAACAGCTCGAACACGACCTTGATGCGGCCGAGAGTGTTCTCGACCCCGATGTCACCGAGGTACAACGACGTGTGGTAGTACACGACCATCAGGATGGCGGCACCCTTGGCGAAATCCACCCATTCGCGTCGGGCCCCGCCCGCAGGCTTCAGCAGCTTCATTCTCTCCCCCTTGTGCCCGGTCGTACCGCTCGTGAATTCCATCCGAGGTGAACAAGGCTCAGAGAAGGACGCAGGCTCAGTCGCAGAATGCGACCGAGGATCAAGACTAAGGGTGTATCGTCCGCGCCGCACATTCGACGGAATAGTGACGAGGACTCGATTGCCGGGAAGCGCACTCCGGCCTCTCCGCGCACCGGGGAGACGACGGTCACCGGCGTCCGTTCCCGGCGCTCATCGCCGCTCGGTAGAGCGCGGGCGCCGCGGCGGCGAGCCCGAAGAGGACGGAGCGCTTGAGGTCGCGCCGGCGCACGAGCGCGACCAGGTGCCGGAGTCCCGCCTCGTCGTGCGCGGCCCGCCAGAGCCGGTCCGCCTCCTCGGGACTGTGCGCGCCCGAGGTGGCGTCCTTGAAGCGGGAGAGCAGGGAGAAGCGCGCGCGGTAGTAGGAGTAGTCCTGCGAGTCGAGGAGGCGCGGGTCGAGCCCACGGGCCGTCCGCTCGATCACGGCGGCGAGCCCGGCGAGCGAGTCGGCGCGCTTCGCGCCCGAGCGGATGATCGAGCCCGAGCGGAGGCGGTACTCGTAGACGGAGTCGGGGACGACGACGACCTCGTCGGCCGCGGCGAGCAGCTGCGCGACCTGCGCCTGGTCCGAGTGCTGGCGGATCCGCGTGAACTCGATGCCGTCGAACAGCTCGCGGCGGAACAGCTTGTTCCAGAGGTGCCCGGTCAGCTCCCCGACCAGGAGCGCGGTGAAGGCGCCCCGGCCCGAGAGCGCGAGCGGGCCGCGCAGGGAGCCGACGGGCGTGGATCCGGTGGCGTCGACCGCGACCGCCTGGGCGACCACCACGTCGGCGCGGCCCGCCTCCCCCGCCGAGAGCATGGCCTCGACCGCGGTCTCCGGCCACTCGTCGTCGGCGTCGACCAGCCAGACCCACTCGCCGGCGGCCTCGCCGACGGCGCGCTCGCGAGCGGCGGCGACGCCCTGGTTCTCGTCCTGGCGGAGGTAGCGGATCCGCTCGTGCTCCTCGGCGAACGCGCGGCCGATCGCCTCGGTCCCGTCGGTCGAGGCGTCGTCGACCACGAGGATCTCGAGCTCGGCGTGGGTCTGCCGCAGCAGGCGCTCCAGGGCGGAGGCGAGGTGCGCCTCCTCCTGGTGCGCCGGGACCACCACCGAGACGAGGGTCACTTCTGCCCCACGACCCGGCGGAGCACCGTCTCGAGGTCGCGGCCGCTGGACTCCAGCGAGAAGCGGTCGAGCCAGCGGTCGATGCCGGTGATCTCGAGCTCGCTCGCGCGGATCAGCGCGTCGGCGAGGTCGGAGGCGGAGGGGGTGAGCGCGAGCTCGCCGGTCAGGCCGGGGACGATCGCGTCCGCCACTCCGAGCGCCCCGGACACGGCGACCGAGGGGACGCCGGCGGCGGCCGCCTCGACCAGCACGTTGCCGAAGCCCTCGCGCAGCGACGGGAGCAGCACGACGGCGTTCTCGTCGAAGTGGTGGAACCAGTCCTCGACCCAGCCCATGTCCTGGAAGTCCACGCCGCGCGCGGTCGCCTCCGCCTTCATGCTGCCGAGCAGCGGGCCGCCACCGAAGGAGACGACCTTCGCGGGGATGCCGCGGCGCTCCAGCTCCTCGGCCGCGAGGATCGCGAGCTCGGGGCGCTTCTGGACGACGAGGCGGCAGGGCAGCACGATCTGCAGGCCCGCCGCAGTGCCGGGGGTGCGGGAGACCTGGCGGGAGCGGTCGACCTTGGCGGTCGCCGGGTTCGGCACGACGGTGCAGCGCTCGCCCGAGACGCCGAAGCCGGCGACGAGCTCGCCCGCGACGGGGTGCGAGATCGCGATGACGTGGTCGGCGCGGCGGTAGAGCGTCTTGGCGAGCCCGAGCTGCACCTTCTGGGTCCGCGAGAAGCCCGGGATGCCGAGCGAGACGAGGTTGCGCTCGCTCACGATGGTCTTCGGGCGGTCCGCTTTCGCGGTCATCTCGGCCGAGGCCAGGAGCACGATGTTCGGGTAGCCCTGCAGGGCGACCGCGACGTCGGGGGTGCGGCGGCGGAACAGCTCCTTGAGCATCCGCGCCTTGCCGACGTGGCCCTTGCCCTCGCCGATGCGGTGCAGCACCGCGCCCTCGGGGAGGTACTCGTCGGTGCCCTTCACCGACGTGGTGACGACGTCGACGTGGTGGCCCTGCTCGAGGAGCCAGCCCATCCAGGTGCGGGCGACGAACTCGGCCCCGCCGCCGTGCAGCGACGTGACGACGAACATGATCCGCATGCGCGGTCCCTTCTCCTGCGCCGCGCTCATCGCACGACCTCCGCGCCGAGGCCGCGGGTGTTGAGCGCCGAGAGGCGGCGCACCTCGGGCATGGCCGAGTCGATGGTGGCGCGCACGCCGCCGTCGCCCGGCTCCGCGAGGATGCGGTCGATCACCGGGAGGACGCGGTCGGCGAAGCCGGGGACCGGCTCGACGCACAGCTGCGGCAGGCCGATGAGGCGCATGATGCCCTCGACCTTGCCCTGGGTGGCGAGGGTGATCGCGGGGACGCCGAGCGAGAGCGACATGATCGCGAGGTGCATCCGCCCGGTGACGGTCAGCAGGGCGTCCTCGGCGAGGCCGCGGATCTCGGCGGGCATGAGCACGCGGTCGACGACGGTGACGCCCTCGGATCCCACGCGCTCGGCGACCGCGCGGACGGCCACCTTGTCGTCGCCGATGGGGCGGGAGACGTGCGGGAGGAGCACGACGTGCACGCCGGCGGCGCGGAGGCGGTCGACGATGCGCTCGTACTCCGGCACCTGGTCGACCATGCCGGCGACAAGGGCGCTCGCGTTCACGAGCGCGAAGGGGACGCCCTCGGGCAGCCCCAGCCCCTCGCGGAAGCTGCGGTCGCGGGTGCGCGCCGAGAAGACGATGTCCGTGACCTCCTCGACGCGCTGCACGCCGATGCTCCGGGCGCGCTCCGCCGAGAGCGGATCGCGGAGCATCGGGACGACGCCGGCGCGGGAGGCGGCGATCAGGGAGCGGCGGGCGGCGAGGCGGGCCGCCGCGTTCCAGGAGAAGCCGAGGATGCGCGTGGGCACCCCTGCCTCGGCGGCCGCCTGCGCGAGCAGGGAGCGGCGGACCGAGCCGCGGAGGCTGTACTTGCCGTCCATCATGTCGGCGCCGACGACCGAGACCGAGCGGGCGCGGCGGATCAGCGCGGCGTAGGCGCGGAGGTCGGCGGCGTGCGCGTCGCCCACTCCGTAGACCAGGTGCGGGAGCTCGACGACCTCGACCCGGTCGGCCTGCTCCTCGGGGATCACGACGTCGCCGGCGTAGCGCTGGACGACCACGACAGGACCGGTGGTGTTCTCGAGGAACGCCTCCAGCATCGCCTGGTCGCCGATGTTGCCGCTGCCGGGAGCGGCGATCACGAGGTGCGACTCGGGCTCGGGTCGGAGGTCCGCGAGGGCGGCGCGGAGCACCGCCGCGTCGCGTCGGGCGGGCAGGCGGGTCGTCGTGACGAAGTCCTTCTTCCAGGACTTGACGACGCCGAGCTTGAGTTTCATCGATCTCTTTCGGTGGGGGGAACGGCGGCGGGAGGCCGCTCGGAGTCGGGGATGCCGGCCGTGACGGCTCCGTCGACCAGCGCGCTGTCGCCGTTGGGGCTGATGGCGTCGACCGTGGCCGGGGCGGGAGCGGCGGCCGGGCGGCTGCGGCGGAAGTGGCGGCGCAGGTCGGCGAGGCTGAGGATCTGGCGGCGGAACGCGGGGAGGATCAGCATCCAGAGCCCGACCCCGACCAGGACGGCGGCGCCGCCCAGGAGGAGGCGGAGGACGGGCTGGTCGGCGGCGATCCAGACGGTGGAGAAGTAGGCGCCCACCGTGATCGATCCGAACGTGATGCCGCTGCGGAGGCCGTTGGTGAACATCTCGCGGACGGGGGCATCGGAGGTGCGGCCGATCCAGATCAGCGCGGTCGGCCAGGTGAGGGCGAGCGAGCCGGCGTACGCGACCGCGACGCCCGTCACTCCCCAGTTGGAGCCGAGCAGGATCAGGACGACCATCAGCGGGCGGGTCGCCAGGCTGTACCAGACGCTCTGGCGCACGAGACCCTTGGCGAGGAACACCCAGTTGGAGCAGTACGCCGTGGCCTGGAAGAACCCGGCCACGAGCAGGATCTGGAAGATCGGGACCGAGGCGAGCCAGCGCTCCCCCACCAGGATCCGGATGACCGAGTCGGACTGGGAGCCGAGGACGGCGAGCACGAGGCCCATCGCCGTCAGCATCGCCGACTGGCCGAAGAGGATGAACGTGCGGAACCGCTCGCGCTCGTCCTGCAGCTTGGACAGCACGGGCAGTGCCACGCGCTGCACCGGAGAGTTCAACTGCTGCAGCGGCAGCATCATCAGCTGGAACGCGCGGTTGTAGAGGCCGAGGTCGACCGGGCCGAAGCGCGCGCCGATGATGACGGAGTCGACGTTCTTGCTCACGTAGGTCAGCGCCTGGGTCGCGAAGACCCCGCCTCCGTAGCGGAGGAAGTGGCCCATCGCCTCGCCGCGGCGGTAGCGGCCGGGACGCCAGCCCGTGATGAAGACCAGCATCAGCACGCTGATGAGCGGCTGCACGATCTGGCTCCCGGCCAGCGCCCAGTAGCCGGCGCCGCCGAGCGCCATCAGCACGCCGACCACGAGGCCCAGCACCTGGGCGACGATGTCGACCAGGGTGATCTTCACGAAGCGGAGGTGACGGGCGAGGTCGGCGCGGAACTGCGTCGAGATCCCGTTGAGGAGGAACGTCGAGGAGAGCACGACGGTCAGCAGCTGGAGCCGGTCGTCGCCGTAGAGGGCGGCGATCGGCCAGGAGGCCGCGATGACCACCAGGGTGAGGGTGAGGCCGATGCCCGAGTTCATCCAGAACAGGTTGCTCTTCTGGCCCGGCGTGATCTCCTTCGCCTGGATGGCGGCGGAGGAGAGGCCGAAGTCGCGGAAGATCTCGCCGATGCCGATGATCGCCGTGACCATCGCGAGCAGGCCGTAGTCGGCCGGCGAGAGCAGGCGCGCGAGGATGACGATGCCGCCCAGCTGGACGGCGATGCGGATCGCCTGCCCGCCGATGGTGACGGCGGCGCCGCGGCTCGCCGAGCGGCTGAGGCTCGGTGACGGCTTCTGCGTGGTCCCGGTCATCGGGTCGAGCCCTTCTTGGTGGCGATCGCGCCCTCGTAGGCCTTCTTGAGCTGGAGTCCGAGCACGTCCCAGTCCCGTCCGGAGAGGGCGGGGAGCCCCTCCGGCGGCCGGGTGCGCGTGCGCTCGAGAGCGGCGGTGATCAGCTCGGGGGTGAGCTCGCCGTCGTACTCGATCACCCAGTCGCTGCCGACCTCCTCGGCCAGGGCCGTGTTGGTGGGCGTGCGAGGCACCAGGATCGGCCGGCCGAGCGACAGGGCGACCAGGATCGAGCCGGAGTTGTGCATCTCGCGGTAGGGAAGGACGATCAGCTCGGCCCGGCCGATCTCGTCGACCATCTCGGCGTCGTCGACCCGGCGGAGCGTGGTGCGCACCCGGGTGTCGCGGGCGGCCCGCTCCTCGACCAGCTCGCGCTGGCCCGCGCTGGGGCTGCCGACCACGTGCAGGGAGAGGGAGTCGTCCTCCACGCCGCGGAACACGTCCATCAGCTCGACGACGCCCTTGTACGGGCGGATGATGCCGAAGTAGAGGACGCGGCCGTGCTCGCGCTCGGGCAGCGGGTGCTGCGCGAACTGGTCGCGGTAGTGGCCGTGCAGCACGGTGACGGCGGGCGCCCGGCCGGGAGCGACGGTCGTCGGGTTCAGGCGGACGAACAGGTCGGTCGCGCGGTCGACCCGGGCCAGCGAGCGGCGCTCGGCGGCGGGACCGAGCTCGTGCGGGTGCAGGTTGTGCACCGTCCGCACGAGCGGGATGCGCTGGAGCGCCAGGCGCACCAGCAGCACGTCGAGGGCGCGGCGGCGGAGGAAGCGGTGCAGCGGGCTGCGGCCGCGGATCATCAGCTCGGGCCAGTGCACGTGCAGCACGTCGTAGTCGGCGAGCAGGGCGCTGCGCCAGGAGAAGAACAGCAGCTCGACGCCGGGCGCCAGGCCGTCGACGATCGAGTCGACGTACTGCGTCGTCGAGTCCGGCGGCGCGAGCGACTGCTGGACGACGAGCGCGGCCGGCGACGAGTCGTTCCTGCGGGAGCGGCGGCTCACCGGTCGCCCCGCATCCCGACGGCCATCGGCGCGTCGAAGATCCTCGCCCCGAGGGGCTGGCGCATCCGGATGCCCTTCGAGAAGTCGGGGACGTGCACCGGGTTGAGGCAGATGATGACGAGGAATCCCAGGAGCAGGTGGCTGGGGCGGACCGCGTCGATGGCGTTGTAGCCGGCGAGGCAGACCATGAAGCCGAGCAGGCCCGCCGCAGGACCGACGTCGCGACGGCTGAGCGTGGCGCCGAACATCGCGGCCACCATGATCACGAAGAGCAGCAGGCCGGGGATGCCGACGCTGATCAGCAGCTGCAGGAACGAGTTCTCGATGACGACGTCCGAGAACCGCCTGCCGCTGATGCCGGACGTCGCCGCTCCGGAGCCGAGCCAGTGCGTGAGCTCGGCCGCCTTCAGCGACACGGTCACCGCGAGGTCGCGGGCGCCGGCCGAGATGGAGGCGTCGAGGTTGTTGTTGCGGGCGGTGACGGGCTCGAAGTTCAGGACTCCGACACCCGCGACGAGCCCGGCGATCAGGATCGAGCCGGGCCGGAGCAGCGAGCGGTTCGGGTTGAGGAAGCCCACGGCGACGAGCGCGACGACGACCGCGACGGCGATGGCCGCCATCGGTCCGCGCGAGACGGTCGCGACGACGCCGCCCGAGGCCAGGATGCCCAGCAGCAGGTCCGACTTGCGGGAGCCCTGGAGCCAGGAGCCGAACGCGAGACCGGCGCCCACCGTGAGGAAGGTGCCGGCGAGCAGCGGGTGGCCGAAGGTGATCTCGGCGCGGTAGAGCGACCAGTGCTGGTCCTGCTCGTAGCCGAGGGCGCCGTAGACGGCACCGAGGATCGGGGAGCTCTGCGCGACCAGCTCGAGGGCGGCGTAGAGGGCGAGCAGCCCGGAGAGGATCACCCACGTCTTGCGCAGCAGCACGGCCTCGCGCTGGGCGTCGAAGACGAGCATCGGCACGCCCACGCAGATCGCGAAGCTGAACAGCCATGAGACGCCCTCGCTCGCGAAGGAGCTGCGCACCGTCGCGACGGCCGACCAGAGCATGAGGGCGATGAACGCGAGGATCACCACGGCCCGCCACGGGGAGAGCACGAGCTCGCGGGTCCACGCCTTGACGGGGGCGCGCCACAGCTCGGGAGCGAGCCCGCGCCGGATCGCCCAGATCACGAGGATGACGGCCCAGAGCGTCATGCGGAACGTCAGGGTCGAGGGGGTGAGCGGCGTCGGGACGAGCGCGAAGAACGCGAGCGCCATCGCCGGCAGCCAGTGCGCGGGGACCCGCAGCAGCACGTAGGCGCCGACGATGCCGCCGACTCCGGCGGCGATCACCAGGAGGCCGGTGGCCGGCTCCCGGGTCGAGAAGATGTACCCCATCCCGAGGACGATCACCAGGGCGACCGAGAAGAGCGCGCCGACGAGGAGTCGTCGCGGGAGGATGTCGATCACGTCAGGGAGTCCTTCTGGCGTCGGAGCGGAGTGGTGGAGGAGGGGGCGGGCGGTGCGGCGCTCACGGGAGTGGTCCCGTCGGCCTCGATGAGGATCGCGATGCCCTCGCGAGCCGCCTCTCGGCGGCTGGGACGCCTGCGATGCCGTGCCCTCCTCCTCCACTGCTCGACCCTGGCGCCGACCCCCGGGGAGGAGGGGTCGCGTCGGTCCTGCCGCGGATCAGGCGGGGCCCTCCTGGAGCCAGCGGCGGAAGGTCTCGACCGAGTCCTTGTTGGTGAAGGGCGGGACGGTGTGGCCACCCTTGGAGCCGTCGCTGCTGTGATACGCGATCGTCGCCTCCTTGGCGACGGGGAGCGCGAGGCGGCGGAGGCGTCCGCCGTGCAGCTCGGCAGGAGCGAGCTGGTCGGCCGTGCCGGCGCTGACGCGCAGACGCATGCCCTGCCAGGCGGACTGCGGCAGCCGGGCGGGGTTGGTCGCGCGCATCAGCGCCCGGTCTCCGCCGTACACCGCGAGGACGCGGTTCGGCTGGCTGTCGTCGCGCGCCGCGAGGTCCTCGACGTCGAAGACGCTGCTGGCGTGGTACGCCCCGTAGATGTTCGGCACCATCTTCTTCGCGTAGGCCCAGCACATCATCGCTCCGCCGCCGGAGTTCGAGCGGAGGAAGCTCCCGCGGACGTTCCAAAGACTCTGCACCCAGGCCGTGGCGGCCGTCTGCACGGCGAGCGCCGTGGGGTTGGTGTAGTTGCTCGGGCCGCCGAAGTTCGGGCAGATGCTGACGAAGCCCAGATCGACGAGCGGGTCGGCCGAGTAGTTGTACGCATTGTAGAGCGCCGTGTAGGCGCTGCCACTGGCGTGGTAGAACCACGCCACCGGAACCGGGGAGCCGGATCCCGGCTTCGCCGAGTGCGGGACGAAGAGCTGAGTGAGGTCGTTGCCGATCTTCACGTCGATGACCTCGTACGGCTTTTTGCCGTTCCTCGAGAACTTGGTGTCGAGGCGCGAGACCTCGCCCGGGAGCCTCGGGATCACGCTGTAGTTCGGCGCGGCGAGCGCCGGGGTCGCTACGAGAGCGGAGGCGGTCGCGGCGGCTCCGACAGCGGAGGCGGCGAGCAGGAGGCGGCGCGAGAGGCCGCGCGGGGTGTCAGTCATATCGAGAATCCTTCGGAGCTTTCGCCATCAGTGTCGAGTCGGCCGACCATTCCGAATTCGACGCACATGAAGTGACGTCCGGCCCCCCAACCCATTCGAGAGTGTACGGGCCGCGGATGACGCGTGGATGTCGTTCTCATCACGTCTGGTCGCTCGGGCGGGGATCAGCGGGAGGAGGGGAAGAGTCGGCGGGAGAGGCTCGAGGACTTCTCGGCCGTCTCGTGCACCACGAAGGGCACGGCGGAATCGGCGGAGACGACCCGCCTCGCCGCGGCGAGTTCGAGCGTCTCGCGGGAGAGGCCCTCGATGTCGACGGTGACCGCGAGGCCGGAGTCGGCCAGGCGCGTGGCGATCTGCACCTGGTGGTCGTCGACGTGCTCGCCGAACGAGGCGCGGCGCGGGACCAGGATCGGCACCCGGCCCTGCTCGATGGCGCTGAGCGCGGTGCCCACTCCCCCGTGCGCGATGACGACGTCGGCCGCCTTCATCGCGGCGTTGAGCTCGTCGTGCGGCACGGAGTGGCGGCCGTCGATCCCGAGCCCGGAGACGTCGTTCGCTCCGGTCTGCCAGAGCACCTCCACGCCCTCGAGCAGCGGCGCGAGCGCGGCGAAGAAGCGGGGGAACGGGTAGCCGTCCTGCGTGCCGACCGAGACCACGGCGCGGCGGATCGGCTGCGGGACGACGTCCTCGACGCGGTAGGTGTCGAAGATCGAGCCGCCGAAGCTCCAGCGGTCGTCGGCCCAGGAGCGGTACTGGGTGTAGGTCGAGACGGCGGGGACCCGGGCGAGGATCCGACCGGTCATCGACGGGCCGAGCACGCGGGCGGCGCTCTCGATGTAGTGCGCGGGGATGCCGCGCGAGGCCGCGAGCGGCAGGAAGGAGAGGGCGGGGCTGGCGCCGGTGCTGAAGACGGCGTCGAAGGACCCGCGGGCCAGCAGGGAGCGGCCGATCATCGCGTTGCGGAGCACCGGCACCACGGCGCGGGGCGGCGGATCGGCGAGGTGGGTCACGCGCCGGTCGGCGAGGAGGGTACGGCTGAGGGCGCTGTCGACGGTCGCCCAGTGCTGCTCCTCCGGGTCGACTCCGAGGAGCCCCGAGAGGGCGAACATCTCCTTGAGATGCCCGCCGCCGGAGCAGACGAAGAGATACGAAGCCATACGCGCCTTCACTGGTGATGATCGAGATAACAGGCGTGTGGATGATCGATCGTCCGCCGAGAACGACCCCCCGGTCCCTGGTGCAGAAGTCGCCCGATCATAGCAGGGAGGGTCTCCGAGGGGCACTTCTCTGAGAGAACTGTTCACCTCACCGGAAAGCGATAGGGGCTCATTCGACAGGCGATATCCGCTCACTTCTCCGGAGGGTGGAGAGCGATATCCGCTCGATTCGGGGATGACCGGGAACGCCCATCGAGCGCTCGATACCGGACTGGCCGATTCCCGTCGATCACCTGCACCGCACGGGCCGCGCGCGTAGCGTCGGACCACCGGCGCAGAGGCCGGTCGACCCAGGAGGAGCGCCATGAGCGACAACGAGCAGAACAGCCCCGTGATGGACGGAGCCGAGGACGCCAGCAACGACGAGAAGCTCGGCGGCCTGATCGACCAGGTCGAGCACGACCACGGAGCCGAGGGCGCCGGCGCGATGGCCGACGCGCTCCGCGACCGCGCCGACGAGACCGACACCGAGATCACCGAGGAGTCGGACGCGACCGGCCCGGTCGAGGACAGCGGCACCGCCCAGGTCTGAGCGACGGGGCCCGGAGGACGACTCCGGGCTCCGCTCCCTGATCGCTGGGGAGAGCGGTGGGCCCTCCGGATCGCTCGTCAGAGCGGCCCGGCGAGCGCCGCCCGATGTGCACCGGAGCGGCCCGGCGAGCGCCGCCCGATGTGCACCGGAGCGGCCCGGCGAGCGCCGCCCGATGTGCACCGGAGCGGCCCGGTGAGCGCCGCCCCACCCCCAAAGCCCTGTTTGACGGTGCGGGAGCCGTCGGTGACCATGGCCGCATGTCCTCTCTCGACGAGCTGCGCGCCACCGCGCATCCGATCCGCCTCCGCCTGCTGTCCCTGGTGACGGGAGCGGCGATGAGCGCCGCGGAGGCCGCCCGCGAGCTGCAGCTGTCGCAGGCGACGGCGAGCTACCACTTCCGCGTGCTGGAGCGCGCCGGGCTCGTGGCCGTCGTCGAGACCGTGCGCCTGCGGGGCGGCGAGGCGAAGAGGTACCGGCACGAGGCCTCCGGAAGGCCCTTCGACGTGACGGTGTCCGTGGACGCCGGGCCGGAGGAGGAGCGGGACCTGCACCTCGAGGCCCTGATCGAGGAGCTCCGGCGGCGCTCGTCGAGCCGGGCGGACGGTCCTCAGCTCTCGACGGACGCGGAGCTCTGGGTCGACCCCGAGGTCTGGCGGCGGGTGGTGCGGCACGTCGGGGAGGCGTCCGCGCTGCTGCACGCGGCCGCCCGGCCGCCGAGGACGCCCGGGACCGCGCCGGTGTCGATGACGACCGCGATGTTCCCGCTCCGCCGGCCGTGACCCGCGACGGGCGCGGGCCGCTCGCGCACGGTCCTCTCGCGCACGGCCCCTTCCGCTGGCTCCTCGCCGCCCGCACGACCGGAGTCCTCGGCAACGCCGTCGCTCCGATCGCCCTGGCCTTCGCCGTGCTCGACCTGACGGGCTCGCCGACGGACCTCGGACTCGTCGCCGCCGCGCGCTCCCTCGCCAACGTCGCCGTCCTGCTGCTCGGCGGTGTCCTCGCCGACCGGCTCCCCCGCTCCGTGATCCTCGTCGGCACCTCGCTCGCGGCGGCGGCCACTCAGGCCGCGGTCGCCGTGACGGTGATCACGGGGACGGCGACCGTCGCGGCCCTGGTCGTGCTCAGCGTGCTCAACGGCGCCGTCGCGGCGATGAGCCTGCCCGCCGCGGCCGCCCTCGTCCCCGAGACGGTGCCGGTCGGCGAGCTCCGCCCGGCGAACGCCCTGCTCCGCCTGGGCCTGAACGCCGGGAGCATCGTCGGCGCCTCGGCCGGGGCCGCGCTCGTCGCACTGGTGGGTCCCGGGTGGGGGCTGGCGGTCGACGCCGCGGGCTTCGCCCTGGCCGCGGTCCTCTACTCCCGTGTGCGGCTGCCGCGGACGGTCCGCTCGGGCCCGGGCGCCTCCGTCCTCGCCGACCTCCGCGAGGGGTGGCGGGAGTTCACGAGCCGGCGCTGGGTGTGGATCGTCGTGGCGCAGTTCACCGCCGTCAACGCCGCGTTCGTCGGCGCGACCACGGTCCTCGGCCCGGTCGTCGCCGACCGGTCCTTCGGCCGAGCGGCATGGGGACTCGTGATCGCCGCGCAGACCGTCGGCCTGGTGATCGGGGCCGTGATCGCGCTGCGCTGGCGGCCCCGCCGTGCGCTGGGGGCGGGCGTCGCCCTCATGTCGGTGACGGCCGTCCCGGTCGCCGCCCTCGGGATCCTCCCGGCGCTCCCCGCCCTCCTCCTCGCCTTCGCCCTCGGCGGAGTCGCGCTCGAGATCTTCGCCATCGCCTGGGACCAGTCGCTGCAGACCCACGTCCCCCGCGAGGCGCTCGCCCGGGTCTACTCCTACGACATGGTCGGCTCCTTCCTCGCCGTGCCGCTCGGGGAGGCGCTCGTGGGCCCGCTCGCCGACCTCGTCGGGCTCGACCGCACCCTGCTCGGCTGCGCCGCGGTCGTCCTCGTCGCCTCGCTCCTCGCGGCCTCCAGCAGGAGCGTCCGCGGGGTGGGCACGGACCGTCCGCGGCCGCAGACGCTCTAGCGCGTCACGGGAGGCGCGGGTGCGCAGGAAGGGGCGCACCACCCGGAGCCCGGGGGGAAGCAGCTCCAGGACGCCGTCCCAGGTGGCGGGGACGTCGGGGAAGCCGTGCACGAGCACGAGCGGAGTGCCGTCCTCCGGTCCCTCGTCGAGGTAGTGGACGTCGGTGAAGTGCGTGGACAGGACGCGCGCACCCGTCCCCTCCCGCTCCGGCCCGTCCGAACGGGAGTGCCGCGGCCCGCTCACGGGCGGTAGAGGGAGTCGACGGGGACCTCGCGGCTCGAGCCGTCCCGGGTGGTGATCGTGACCGTGCCGGCGGGCCCGGCGGCGAGACCGTCGGACGAGGGCCACCAGGCGGTCCAGGAGCCGCCCTCGAGGGTCGCGACGACCGGCTCGACACCGGCCTCGTTCAGCACCACCGATTCCACGTCCGCGCCCGCGAAGCCGACCGCGTAGATCAGAGCGGCGTCCCCTTCTCCGAAGGTTCCGGCCGAGCTGAGCTGGACGGCGTCCGCGGCGAGGGGGCCGACCGGTGCGGCGTCCGCCACCTCCCACATCCCCGCGCCGTTCCCGGCGCTGAGGCAGTAGTAGAGGGAGTCGTCGAAGCGGTAGATCATCGAGGCGGCGTCGCCGCGCGCGTCGAGGTGCGAGACCTCCGCCGGCCCGGCCTCGCCGTTGGGGCTCTGCAGGTTCGTCGCGCACCACTGCGTCGCCGACTGCCCGAGCTCGGAGCTCGGCAGGATGCGCTCGGGGATCGCGGTCCAGGAGGCGAGCACCGCGCGGTTCAGCCCGACGGAGCCGGTGCCGGGGATGAGACCCGGGACCACGACGATCACCGCGGCTGCGGCTGCGGCGGCCAGGAGCACGGTCGCCGCGCCGGCGACGGCCCAGTCGCGGGGGCGGAAGAAACGGGGAGCGGCCGCGTCCTCGCTGACCAGGATCTCGCCGAGGAGCGCGTCCCGACGTGCGGCCTCGCCAGCGGTGAGGGGGGTGCGGGGCTCGGCGTCGTGGGCGCGGAGCAGGTCGAGGAGCTGGTCGGTCATGAGAGGGTCCGTTCTGCCGTGCCAGGAGAGGAGGGTGGAGTCGAGGGGGGCGAGCAGCGCCGCCAGCCGCCGCTTCGCGCGGCTGAGCCGCATCGCGTAGGCGGCCCGGGAGCAGCCGAGCACCTGCGCCGCCTCGGCCTGCGGGAGGTCCTCCCACACGTGGAGGGCCAGAGCCTCCTGCTCGGCGAGGGGCAGCCGCTTCCACGCGCTCGCCAGGTCGAGGCGGTCGCCGACCGACGGGTCGGCCTGCTCCTCCGGGGCGAGGGTCCCGATCCGCACGGCCAGCGCCTGCCGGCGGTTCTCGCCGCGGGCGGCGTTGAGGATCGCGTGCCGGGCGGTGCCGAACAGCCAGGGCCGCACGTTCTCCGGCAGGTCCTGCCGGCGACGCCAGGCGGCGAGGAAGGTCTCGCCGACGATGTCGTCGACCGTCGCGGCGGGCGCTCGGCGTCGGACGAAGCGGAGGAGGTCGTCGTAGTGGGCGCGGTACAGCTCGGAGAAGTCGTCTCGGGAGCGGATGCTCATCGTTCCCCTTTCGCGGAGTCACAGGTACATGTCCGGCTGCGGCGGCGATGCAACATCCGTGTCGGCGGGAGTCCCGATGGGGCGGTGGCCGCGGCGTCCTGCGCGGCGCTCCGTGTCCGGGCAGGATCCACCGCGCGGGGCAAGTCCTGCTAGCGGCAGGCGGCGATCCGCATCGACCGCACGCCGGAGAGGAGGGACCCTCGGCGGGTGGCGGGCTGTCGGAGGGAGCAGCGGACGCGCGGTCATCCCCGAGGCGCACCGGACGCGACTCCCGGACGACGCACCGGACTCCTCCGGCCCGGGACTCTGGCAGAACGCCGCCGAGCCTCTGCTCCCGGCGCCCGTCCCGCCCCAGGAGACCCTCGTGAACCGCGCCCTCGCCCTCGCCGCCGCCTCAGCCCTCGTCGTCGTCGACGTCGTCCAGCGCGCCGCTGACGCCCGATGACCGGCTCCGGGAAGCCGGCCGGCGATCAGGCTCCGCTCCGCCTCACGCTCGTGCACGTCGACTTCTGGTCGGCCGTGAAGCTCTCGTTCCTGCTCGGCCTCGCGCTCGCGGTACTCGGCCTCGTCGCCGTCCTGGTCGCCCATCCGCTGCTCGTGCACTCGGAGCTCTTCACCCAGGCCGACACGCTCCTCGGGCAGGTCGCCGGCGATCAGATCGACCTCGACGCGATCCTCTCGCTGCCGAACATGCTGGGCTTCGCGCTCGTCGGAGCCGTGCTGAACACCGTCGTCGCCACCGCCCTGGGCGGGGTGGGGGCGCTGCTCTTCGGATCCGCCGCCGCCCTTGCGGGCGGGCTCCCGGTCGGCCTCGCCCAGCAGTGAGGGGCTCCGCTCCGACTAGGCCGCGAGCCCTCCCTCGGGAACCGGGGACGGACGGTCGTCACCGAGGAGCGGCGCCTGCTCGGGCTCGGCGGCGACGACCATGTCGCGCCCGGACGCGGGGGTGAGGAGCTCGCGCAGCCAGAGGCGGTTCACGGCGTGCAGCCGGGGACGATCGAATCGGTACTCCAGCACCGCGTTCGGCTGCACGAGGATCGCGTGCGAGCGCGGCTCCGACTCCTGCAGTGTCCTCCAGGTCAAGCGGAACGGCTGTCCCTGCTCCATCCGCGCGCGCACCGCGATCCGCACGTGCGCGAGCGTCCGGTCCTCGAACTCGATCCGGCGCCGCCAGGCGCCGAAGATCAGCACTCCCACGGGGGCTCTCCTCATCGTGTCGGTCGAGCAGCCCGCACAACGGCGGGGGCGGCGGGCGCGAGGCTCGCAGGGCCGGACCGCCATCGGACGGTCCGGTCGTGGGGACCGGAGTAGAGGTGGGTCCGAGGCTGGTCCCTTCCCGGAGGTGTGCGGACGGAGTGCGCTCCCGCGTCAGTCGGCGAAGATCGCGCCGACCGGCTCGCGCTTCTCGGCCTGGAAGCGGTCCTCGGCGCGGCCGAGAGCCCAGTAGGCCGAGAGCGAGAGCGCCCGGCGCTCCACGCCCCACTCGTCCTGCAGGAGGGCGCGCAGCTGCTTCATCGCGGTGCGCTCGCCGTGCGCGAAGACCTCGAGCACGCCCTCGAGCACGCCCTCGGGCCTCCGCTCGGCCCGGACGGCCGCGACCAGCGCCCGGCCGGCCTCGAGACCGCCGCGGTGCAGCCAGCGCACCTCCACTCCGGCCGGAGCGGGAAGATCGAGCTCGTCGGCGGCCGAGTCGACCTCGATCAGGACCAGGCCGCGCGCGTGCGCGGACATCCCCTCGAGGGCGGAGGCGATCGCCGGCAGAGCGGAGTCGTCGCCGAGCAGCAGGTGCACGGCCTCGGGGTCGGCGCTCGGCGACCAGGCGCCGCCGGGCGCGGAGAGGGCGATCCGGTCGCCGGGAGCCGCGGCGAGCGCCCACGGTCCCGCCACCCCTTCGTCGCCGTGCACGACGAAGTCGACGGCGATCGAGCGCCGCTCGAGGTCGACCGAGCGGACGGTGTAGGTGCGGCGCACGGGCAGCTGCTCGGGGGCGACGCTCGCCCGGAGCGCGTCGAGGTCGAAGGGCGGCTGGAGGTCGGAGCCGCGCGGCGGGAGCAGGAGCTTCACGTAGCGGTCGGTCGCGGCGAGGCGCTCGGGGTCGGACTCGGCGAGGAACGCGTCGAGCCCGTCGCCGCCGAGGTGCACGCGGACCAGGTGACCGGTGAGGCGCTCGGTCCGCAGCACGGTGAGCACGTGCTGGCTGCGGGCGCGGCGCGGGCGGTCGGGGGACGGGGCGGCGTCGGTCATCCGTCCAGCATGCCCGGTCGTGCTCGGTGCGGGCCGAGTGCGGGCCGCTCGCGGGCGGGCGGGCGCCGAGGGGTCACGAACGGTCGCTTCGGGAGGGAGGAAGGGACCGTTCGTGACGCATCGGAGCAGGCCGATGCGAGGCCGGGACGTCGCGGCGGCGCCGAGCGCGAGGCGGCGGCGCGGGCGCGCCTGCGGACGAGCGGGCGCCGAGGGGTCACGAACGGTCGCTTCGGAAGGGAGGAAGGGACCGTTCGTGACGCATCGGAGCAGGCCGCGGCGAGGCCGGGACGTCGCGGCGGCGCCGAGCGCGAGGCGGCGGCGCGGGCGCGCGTGCGGACGAGCGGGCGTCGAGGGGTCACGAACGGTTGCTTCGGGAGGATGGAAGGAGCCGTTCGCGACGCATCGGAGCAGGCCGGGACGTCGCGGCGGCGCCGAGCGCGAGGCGGCGGCGCGGGCGCGCGTACGGACGAACGGGCGCCGAGGGGTCACGAACGGTCGCTTCGGGAGGACGGAAGGAGCCGTTCGTGACGCATCGGAGCAGGCCGAGGGCACGGACGGGGCATTGCGGCGGGGATCCGCGCGAGGCGGCGGCGCGGGCGGGCGCTGATCCGTCGCTCACGGCCTGCGGAGGAGCGCAGGACGGGCCGTCCGCGACGGATCGGAGCGGGCCGGGCGCGACTGGGCGCCGCATGCGGAGCGAGCGCGGGCCTGCCGGAGGGCGCCGGGCGTCGATCCGTCACGAACGGCCCGTGCGGGAGGACGGAACGGGCCGTCAGCGACGGATCGGAGCGGGCGGCCGGAGGCCGGGCCGACGGAGCGGAGCGGACAGCAGCGCCCGTCGGCGGAGCGGGCGGCGCCGCGGCCGGTCAGCGACGGGTGGGAGCGGGCCGCCGGAGGCCCGGACCGACGGAGCGGAGCGGACAGCAGCGCACGTGGGCGGGGCGGGCGGCGCCGCGGCCGGTCAGCGACGGCTGGGAGCGGGCGGCCGGAGGCCCCGGCCGACGGAGGGGAGCGGACAGCAGCGCACGTCGGCGGAGCGGGTGGCGCCCCGGCCGACGGCCCGGCGGACGGCCCGGCGGACGGCCGGTGGCGCGAGGTGCGCTCGCGCGGGGCGCGGCGGCGGGGGCGCGCCTACTCTCGCGGAATGACTGCGACGGCTCCGCGACTCCGGCACGACCGACTGGTCGCCCCCGATGTGCTGCGCGGAGTGGCGGTGGCGGCCATGCTCGTCGCGCACGCGATGCCGCTCGTGCCGAGCGCGCGCACGGGGGTCGTCGGGTTCCTGGCGTGGAACGTCAACGATCTCGCGTCACCGCTGTTCGCGCTGGTGATGGGGATGTCGGCGGCCCTGGTGCTCGCGCGGCCCGGTGCCTCCCCCGGGCGGGTGCTGCTGCGGAACGCGATCCGCGGCGCGGTGCTCGTGGCGCTCGGCGTCTGGCTCGAGACCTGGGGCAGCTGGATCGCGATCGTGCTGCAGTACCTCGGCGTCGTGCTCGTGCTCGGCACGCCGCTGCTGCTCGTCCGCTCCCGGACGATCGCCGCGCTGGCCGCTGTGCTCGCGCTCGCCGCGGGGCCCGTGAACGCCGCGGTCGCCGCCGCCGCATCCAGCTCTCCGCTCGCCCTCTGGCTCTTCACCGGGCCGAGCTACCGCGCGACCAACCTGCTCCCCTTCTTCCTCCTCGGAGCCCTGCTACTGCGGCACGGCGCGCAGCGCGACCGGCTGCTGCCGGTGCTCGCGGCGGTCGCGGTCGTCGCGTACCCGGTGCGGCCGCTGGTCGCGCTCCTGCTCGGCGTGGAGTCGCCCTCCGGCAGCCTCCCGGACACCCTGCACGACCTCGGGCTCGTGCTCCTGGCCTACGTCGCGGTGGTGCTGCTGACCACGTCGCGCTCCACCGCTGTCCAGCGGCTGCTGGTGCCGCTCCGGGCGATCGGCACGCTCGCGCTCTCGGTCTACGTGCTGCAGGTGGCTCTCGTCGCGGCGCTCGCGCGGGCGGGCCTCGGCTACTCCGCCGACACTCCGCTCGCCGCTCTCGCCCTCGTGCTCGGGCTGTGCGCGGCCGCCGTGCTGTGGTGGCGGTTCCTCGGTGCGGGTCCCGTCGAGCGGCTGACGGCGCGGCTCACCGGGCTCGTGCCGCGCTGAGCCGCCCGGCCGCCCGGCTGGGTCCGCGGCGAGGACCTGAGCCCGCTGCGGTCCGCGGCGAGCTCGCCTGAGCTCGCGTCGGACCGCGGCGAGCTCGCCTGAGCCCGCGTCGGACCGCGGCGACCCCGGCTGAGCCCCCGGCACCCGACGGCCCGCGCACGGGCCGCCGGGCGTCCTCTCCCTCAGCGCGCGAGCGCCGACGCCTCCTTCGCGAGGGCCGGGCCGTGCGCCGCGAGCACCAGGTCGCGCACCGCGGTGGCCGGGAGCGACGCGGCTCCGGCCGGCAGCAGGTCCGCGTCCGAGGCCAGCACGAGCGGGGTGTCGGCCGATGAGGACGGCAGCCTCCCGTGCGTGCCGCGCACGAGCGACGCGTCCAGGGGCACCAGGTTCATCGCGTAGCGCAGCCCCAGCGCCTTCTTGGCGAGGTTGCCCGCCGCCTTCGCCTTCACCAGCGGGTCGGCCGGGTCGAAGAAGAGCTCGGCCGGGTCGTAGCCGGGCTTGCGGTGGATGTCGACGCCGCGGGCGAAGTCGGGCGCGCGGTCGTCGTCGAGCCAGTAGTAGTAGGTGAACCACGCCCCCGGCCGGGCGACCACGACGAACTCGCCCGAGCGCTCGTGGTCGAGGCCGTAGCGGGCCTGCGCCTCCCGGTCGAGCACCTCGTCGACGCCGTCGAGCCCCTCGAGGATCGAGCGCACCCGCGGCAGGTCCGCCGCGTCCTGCACGTAGACGTGGGCGACCTGGTGGTCGGCGACGGCGAACGCGCGCGACGTCCACGGGTCCAGCTGCTCCCGGCCGTCCTGCACGTAGACCTCGAGCAGGCCCTCGCGGCGGAGCGCCCGGTTCACGTCGACCGGAGTGTCGGCGTCGGCGATCCCGTACTCGGCGACCACGATCACCGACGCGCCCAGCGCCTCCGCGTCGTCGAGCAGCGGAGCGAGCACCACGTCGAGCTCCGACGCGGCCCGGCGCGCCTCGGGCGAGTCCGGTCCGAAGCGCTGGAGGTCGTAGTCGAGGTGCGGCAGGTACGCCGTGGTCAGCTCGGGCGGGCCGGAGCCGTCGCCCGCCAGCACGTGCCGGGTCGCGTCGACCATCCACTGGGTCGAGCGGAGCGACGCGGTCGGCCCCCAGTACTGGAACAGCGGGAAGGCGCCGAAGCGCGAGACCAGCTCGTCGTGCAGCGCCGGCGGGCGCACGTACGCGTCCGGCGACTTGCGGCCGTCGGCGTGGTAGATCGGGCGCGGAGTGACGGTGACGTCGGTCGTCGCCCCCATCGCGTACCACCAGCCGATGTTGGCCGCGCGGTACGGCTCCCCGCTCAGCCGGCGCGCGGTCTCCCAGACCTTCTCCCCCGTGACCAGGCGGTTGTGCTGGCGCCACAGGTGCACCTCGCCGAGGTCGCGGAAGTACCAGCCGTTGCCGACGATCCCGTGCTGCGCGGGCATCGAGCCGGTGAGCATGGTCGACTGCACGCTGCAGGTGACCGCGGGCAGGACCGTGTCCAGCGGCAGGCGCCCGCCCCCGCGGGCCAGCCGCGAGAGGCGGGGCATGTCGGCGAGCGCCGTCGAGGTCAGCCCGACTACGTCGAGCAGCAGCACGGGCCTCACAGCGCCGCCGCCTGCGGGAGGAGGGGCGCCAGCAGCGCCTCTCGGGAGGCGGGCGTGAGCAGGTGCGCGGCCGCCCAGGCGAGCTCGGCGCCGATGCCCGTCGAGAGGTCGCTCGGGGCGTCGGCGAGCACCGACCAGGTGTAGGTCTCGACGTCGAGGTGGATCTCGTCGTACGGCCAGGCGGCGTCGACCGCCGAGACCGCCTCCGCCAGGACGGCCGTGGTCGCCGAGAGCGGCGCCTCCGGCCGGTGGTGCAGCGGCACGTGGAAGTGCACGCGCCACGGGCCGGTGCCGGGGAGCGTGTCCAGCGCCTCGGGCAGGTCGTCGACGCGGAGCACTCCGTCGATCCCGTTCTCGCGGGTCTGGTGCAGGTAGCGCTTCTCGACGAACGGGGTGAGCGCGGCGCGGCCCGAGGGGTCCTCCAGGTGGAGCGCGGCCGAGGCCTGCACCTTGACCACGCGCAGGCCCGCGTCGCGGATGCGGCGGACGGCCGAGACCGGGTCGGCGAAGGAGACGGCGAGGTGGCAGGTGTCCAGGCACACGCCCACGTACGCCGGGTCGACCACTCCGATCCGCGGGTGCAGCCAGTCGACGACGTCGTCCACGGTGTCGAGGATGCAGCCGGGCTCGGGCTCGATCGCCAGGCGGATCGCGTGGCCCGTGGAGCGGCGCAGGTCGCGCAGCTCCTCGACGAGCCGGGCGAGGTTCCGGCAGGCGGCCTCGTCCTGCTCCCGTCCCCAGCCCTCGCGCCAGCCCAGCGGCAGCGTCGAGATGCTGCCGTCGGCGCCGGCGGGCAGCAGGTCGGCCAGGATCCGCGCGCAGTCGATCGTGTACTGCAGGCGCTCCGGCGTGGTCCAGTCGGGGCGGTAGACGTCGAGCTTCACGACCTCGGCGTGGAACGCGGCGTACGGGAAGGCGTTGAGCGTGCGCACCTCCAGGCCGTTGCGCTGCAGGGCCGCGCGGAGGACGGCGCGGTCCTCGGCGCTGGCGACCAGGCGGGCCGCGAGGTCGCGCGGGATCCACAGGCCGACTCCGACCAGGGCGAGCCCTGCGGCCACGCGCGCGGGTCCGGCGTACACGTCGAGCTGGCGGACGACTCCGGCCAGGTCCTCGGCGGGATGGACGTTGGTGCAGTAGGAGAGGTGCATCACACGACCTCCGCCACGCGCGGCGCGCCCCGGAGCACGGAGTTGCCCTCGAAGGTGCGGCCGGCCGACTCCTGCACGTCGAAGCCCGCGACGGGCGAGAGGTCCAGGCGTCCGCTCTGCCCGTAGAACTCGACCGGGTTCTGCCAGAGCAGCCGGTCCACGTCGCCCGCGCTGAAGCCGGCGACGAGGAGGAGGCGGCCGGTCTTCGCGGTCGTGAGCGGGTCGGAGCGGCCCCAGTCGGCGGCGGAGTTGACCAGGACGCGGTCCAGCCCGATCCGCTCGACCAGCGTCACCAGGCGGGTCTCGTCCATCTTCGTGTCGGGGTAGATGGAGAAGCCCATCCAGCAGCCGGAGTCGCGGACCGCGTCGACGGTGACCTCGTTGAGGTGGTCGACGAGGACCCGCCCGGGCTCGAGCCCCGAGTCGGCGACGACCTCGAGGGTCCGGCGGGTGCCCGACTCCTTGTCGCGGTGCGGGGTGTGCACCATCGCGGGGAGGCCGTGCTCGCCGGCGAGCTCGAGCTGCTGGCGGAAGACCTGGTCCTCCTCGGGGGTGAGCGAGTCGTAGCCGGTCTCGCCGACCGCGACGACGCCGTCCTTGGCGAGGTAGCGGTCGAGCTCGGGCAGGACGGCCCGGCAGCGCGGGTCGTTCGCCTCCTTCGGGTTGAGCCCGATGGTGCAGTGGTGGCGGATGCCGAACTGCGCGGCGCGGAAGCGCTCCCAGCCGATCAGGGCGTCGAAGTAGTCCGTGAACGAGCCGACGTTCGTGCGCGGCTGGCCGAGCCAGAAGGAGGGTTCGACGACCGCGCGGACGCCGGCGTCGAACATCGCCTGGTAGTCGTCGGTGGTGCGGGAGGTCATGTGGATGTGCGGGTCGAAGATGCGCATCGTCGCGCCTTTCTCATCGGTGGTGGTGCCCCGCGGTCGGGGCGGCGTTCGGGGGCGGTCAGCTCGGCAGGAGCACCGCCAGATCGTCCGGGAGCGGGCGCCCGGCCGCGCGGCGCTCGTCCGCGAAGCGGCCGGCCATCGCGCGCAGCTCGGCGTCGCTGCGCTCCTCCAGCCCGGCGACCGCCGCGAGCGGGACGCCGAGGAAGACGAGCTTGAGCACCCCGTGCCGCCAGGCGTGCGCGTCGAGGTGGCGGCGGGCGAAGGAGCCCATCGCCGCGGCGACGAGCCGGGTGTCGTTGGCGCGCAGGGCGTCGGCGGTCAGCTCGAGACCGGCGAGGGTCGTCGCCGGTCCCGGGTCGCCGAGGGCGTTCAGCCCGGCCAGCACTCCGCGGCGCTCGGCGCCGTCCCCGCCGCGGTAGAGGCGGAGGAGGAGAGCGGCCAGGTCGTCGTCGCCGAGCGCCTGCGCCGCGGCCTGCACCAGGGCGGCGCGGGCCGCGTCGTCGTGCGTGCCGTGGACGAGGCCGTGCGGGTCCTCGGCGGGCCGGAGCGGCTCGCGTCCGGCCTCGCGGCCCGCGGCGGGGAAGAAGCGCTCGATCCGCGACGGGCGCTCGAGGACGGCGGAGCGGGCGGCCGCGGTCCACGGGTGCTCGGCGTGCGAGGAGGCGCCGCCGAGCGCCTCCTCCATCGCCGCGAGGCTCGCCACGGCCAGGCGGGGCGCGTCGTGCGAGTGCCGGGGCAGCTCGACGGCGGCGATCCCGCGGTAGCCGATCTCGGCGAGGGTCGCGAAGGCGGCCGCGAGGTCGAGCGATCCGGTGCCGAGCTCGAGGTGCTCGTGCCGCTCCGGGAGCATGTCGTCGACCTGCACGTTCAGCAGCAGGTCCCCGGCGCTGCGGAGGGCTCCGACCACGCCGTCCGGCTCCACCACGACGCAGTGGCCGAGGTCGACCGTCAGCCCGACCGACTCCGGGTCGCCGAGCTCGCGGCGCAGCAGCAGCGCGTCGGCCACCGTCTCCACCAGCATCCCCGGCTCGGGCTCGACGGCCAGCCGCACGCCGTGGCGCTCGGCCGTCGCGACGACGCCGCGCATCCGCTCGACGAGCAGCCGCCAGGCCGCGGCCGCATCCGCGCCCGCCGGCACGACCCCCGACCAGAGGGAGACGGCGTCGGCGCCCAGCAGCGCGGCGATCTCGATCGCGCGCTCGAGGAAGCGGACCCGGGGGCCGGCCTCCTCGTCGACCAGCGTGGGGCGGTGCTTCGCGAACGGGTCGAGCAGGTACCGCGCGCCCGTCTCGACGACCACGCGCAGGCCCAGCTCGTCGAGCCGCGACCGGAGCGCCAGCGTCCGCTCGCGCCAGTCGGCCGCGAAGGGATCGAGGTGCGGGTGCCCGAGGGTGAGCGCGACGGCGCGGTACCCCGCGGCGTGGATCACCGTGAGCGCGTCGTCGAGGGTGTGGTCGGCGAAGCCGTTGGTGCCGTAGCCGAGGACGGGTCCGGTGGCGCTCATGTGATGTCCGCCGTCCGCGGGCGGCGGAGCAAGAGGGAGCCGAGCGCGTCGAGCGCGAGCAGCGCCGCCCCCAGCTCGGGACGCTTCAGACCGGCGAGCGCGGCCTGCAGCGGGATCATCCCGGTGATGCCTGCGCGGGTCGCCGTCCGCGCGGCCGCGGCCGTCGGCGTCCGCACGGCCTGCAGCTGCGCGGTGAGCACGAGCAGGAGCCAGCGCCCGAGGCCCGCGGCGACGACCGCGGCGGGGGCGGCCCGGCGCTCGGCCAGAGCGCCGGCCGCGGTGGACAGCGCGATGGCCACGGTCCCGGCCGAGACCGCTCCCGCCGCGACCGGGGTGGTGCCGTGCACCTCGCCGCGCGAGAGCACGGTGACGCCGAGCGTGTGCGCGGCCACGGCGGCGGAGGCGGGGGCCGCCGCGCGCACGCCGTCGACGCCCGCGCCGAGCAGCACGTCGAGACCGCGGCAGGCCGCCATCACGACCGGGCCCAGCGGAGTCGGCTTCGCGAGCAGGTCGTACGACCAGATCCCGGCCGCGAGCGGCAGCGAGAGTGCGAGCGAGCGCCGCCCGTCCACGACGGCCGCCACGGCGATCCCCGCCGCGGTCAGCGCGGCCGCCGTGCCCAGCGCCGCCGAGCGCCGGATCCGCCCCGAGGGGATCGGCCGCTCGGGCCGCTCCCGGGCGTCGAGTTCGGCGTCCGCGTAGTCGTTGAGCGCCATGCCCGCCGAGTAGAGCAGCGCCGAGGACAGCGGGAGCGCGACCGTGCGCGCTCCCACGCCGCGGCCCGCCCACGCTCCGCCGGCGACGGTGTCGCCGATCACGGTCAGCGCGGCCTTCGCGCGGACGAGCTCGAGGTAGTCGCGCAGCTCAGCCATCGCTCCGCGTCCCGCTCGTCACCGGGGTGCGGCGCTCGGCGACGAGCGCGCCGGTGCGGGCGGACCAGGCCACCAGCTCCGCGGTCTGCTCGGCGAAGCCGTGCACATCGCTGCCCCACGGGTCCTTGAAGAAGAAGCCGAGCTCGCCGACCGGGCCCGAGACGCCGGCCTCGTCCGCGAGCGCCAGCAGGCGGGCGAGGTCGAGGATCAGCGGCGCCGCGAGGGCCGAGTCGTACGCCGACCAGATCGTCTGCACCGTGATCCGCGAGCCGAGGAAGCCCTCCGCGTGCACGTGGTCCCAGGCGGTCTTGACGTCGCCGAGGTCCGGGACGTTGTCGATGTGGAGCGGAGTGACGACGTCGTCGCCGAGGAGGCTGCGGAGTCCGCGGTTCTTCGAGACGAGCTTCGAGCGCACCGCCTCCGGGTCGGCGAGGGTCTGCCCGTCGCCGCCGCCGAGGAGGTTCGCGCCCGCCCACGAGAGCACGCGCATCCCGCGCGCCGTGAACATCGGCGCGAGCACGCTGCGGAGCAGGGTCTCCCCCGTCTTGCCGTCCTGGCCGGCGATCGGGATCCCGGCCTCGGCGGCCCACTCCTCCAGGGCCGGCAGAGCCAGCGCGGTCGAGGGAGTGAAGCAGGCGTAGGCCGCGCCCGCGACGACGGCCGAGAGGGCGGCGATCGAGCTCGGTGGCAGGAGGCGCTCGCCCGGACGCGCCAGGGCGGCGCGCAGAGCGGCGAGGTCGTGGAACTCGGGACGGTCGGCCGGCAGCACCTCGGTCGAGGCGACGTCGATCACGACGACCCGGGCGAGGCCGTGGCGCTCGCGGAAGGCGACGATGTCGGCGGCCCGGCGGTCGATCTCCTCCTGCTGCGACGCGGCGTCGGCGGGGGCGAGGCGGATCTCGGCGTCGGTCGCGTCGATCCGGTCGGCCACCTCGGCGACGACCGAGGTCGGGAACATGCCACCGGCCGCGAGGCCCGTGGCCTTCTCGAGCAGCGGGGTCGGCGAGACGTCGTGGCCGCCGATGACGATGTCGGCGAACCCGGCGAGCGGGACGTCCTCGAAGGCGGGGGTCGCGGTGGCGCAGCCCGAGCTGGGCGCGGCTCCGGCGGCGATGGCGTGCAGGCCCACGGCGGCCGTGGTGGCGACGCTGCCCCGGGCCCCGATCAGCCAGAGGCCGATGCGCCCGCTCGATCGGGGGGCGCCGGTGGTGGTGGTGTCGGACGAGGTCATCGTTCTCTCCTGTCTGGAAGGGCTGGCTGAGCGGCGATCGTCGGGGCGCACCCGGGCGATCGGAGTGGGGAGGGGCCGCGGCCGGGCGCGCGTCGCGCCTCCGGCCGGCCGTGTTGCGCAGGACCCGCACGCAGGGCCCGCCGAGATTGCGCGACCGAGCGTCGACTGGTTTCCTCAGGTGTGCTGTCCCCCGAACCCGTCCTCCGGGCCGAGAGAAGGAGCTGAGCGTGGCCGAGCGCGCCGGTACCGCGACCGGCGACATGCTGAGGCTGTTCGCCGACGGTCGACCGCGCACCCGCGCCGAGCTGGTCGAGGAGACGGGTCTCGCGCGGACCGCAGTGATGACGCGCCTGGAGCAGTTCTTCGAGCTCGGACTGATCGCGCACCTCGACCGCGCTCCGTCGACCGGGGGCCGCCCGTCCGCGCGCCTCGTCTTCGACCCGGCCGTCCGCTCGCTCCTGGCCATCGACCTGGGCGCGGCGCACTCGACAATCGCGCTGACCGACTTCGACGGCCGCATCATCGCCGAGCGCCGCGAGGAGCTCGACATCGCGCAGGGCCCCGTGGCGGTGCTCGGGCACGCGCTCGACGTCTGCGACGGGATCCTCGCCGCGGCCGGGGTCGACCGCACCGCCCTCGCGGGCATCGGGGTCGGCGTGCCCGGCCCGGTGGAGCACGCGAGCGGCCGCCCGGTGCGCCCGCCGATCATGCCCGGCTGGGACGGCTTCGACATCCCCGCCTTCGTGCGCCGGCGCTACGACACCACGGTGCTCGTCGACAACGACGTGAACCTGCTGGCGCTCGGCGAGCGGGCCTCGCGCTTCCCGCACGCCCTCGACCTGATGTTCGTGAAGGTCGGCACGGGCATCGGCGCGGGCATCGTCTCGTCCGGGCTGCTCCAGCGCGGAGCCCTCGGCTCCGCGGGTGATCTCGGCCACGTCCAGGTGCCGCGCACGGCCCCGGCCGCGGCGGGCGGTCAGGAGGGGGACCTCGAGGCGGTCGCGGGCGGCTCCGCTCTGGCCGCCGGGCTCGCCCGGGCGGGCCGCGACGTGCAGTCGGTGCGCGAGCTGATCGACCTGCTGAAGGCGCGCGATCCCGAGGCCGTCGAGGCGGCGCGGATCGCGGGCCTCCAGCTCGGCGAGGTGCTGGCCACCTGCGTGAGCCTGCTCAACCCGTCCGTCATCGTGCTGGGCGGCGCGGTCGCCCTCGCCAGCCCGGAGATCCTGACGGCCGTGCGCTCGGTGATCGACGAGCGCTCCCTCCCCCTCGCGACGCAGCGGCTCGACGTGGTGACCGCCGAGCTGGGCGGCAGCGGGGGCGTGCGCGGTGCCGCGCTGATGCTGCGCGGGCACCTGCTCAGCCCCGCCGTGGTGGACGGCTTCCTCGAGCAGCTGCGCGCCGAGGGGCGGGCGGTCCGCTAGAGCGGCGGCCGCGCGCCCGGAGACGGCGGGCCGCGCCGGCGCGATCCCCCGCGGACCGCGTCGGCCGCACCCGGTCAGGAGCGGACCTCCGCGCGGTCGGCGTCCTCCGGCTGGGCGCCGAGAGCGGCGGCGACGGCGGCGTCGATGCGCGCCTGCTCCCCCGCGGCCCGGCGGCGGCGGCGGACGACGGTCAGCACGATGAGCCCGATGAGCAGGGCGAGAAGGAGCACGGCGCTCCACGGCACGGCCGCGGCCGAGGTCTCGGCGGTGGCGACCGGCACGTCGGGGACGACGACGGCGGAGTCGGCCTGCGCGGCCTGGTCGGCGGTGACGACGGTGCCCGAGAGCGCGGCGCGGGCGGTCGCGACGAAGAGCGGCCAGACTCCGGCGACGGTCACGGTGCGCGAGACGGAGGTTCCGGGGAGGAGCTCGGGCAGCGGCTCCGGGTCGGTCGCGGACACCGGCGCGAGGCCGAAGAGGCCGGCGACGCTGATCTCGGCGCCCGGCGCGATACGGGTGTTGCCCGCGTTGGTCACGGTGTAGTCGACGGTCGCGGAGCCGGGGGCGAAGGGGTTCCAGCCGCCCTGGTACGAGACGGCGAGGCCGTCGATCGACAGGCGCGGGGCGAGCTCGCCGCCGACGCGGAGGTACATGCGCGAGCCCAGGCGCCGGTCGACCGAGACTCCGGTCTCGCCCTGCACCAGGATCGAGGAGACGACGCCCGCGGCGTAGTCGCCCGGGGTCACGTCGTCGGGGACGACGACCTCGAACGGGACCTGCACGCTCTCGCCGGCGGGCACGGTGACCTCGGGCTCGGGGAACGCGATCCAGCTGCCGAGCTGCGTCGAGGGCTCCGCGGCGGGGAGCAGGTCGAGCTGGCCGGCCTCGGTGATGAAGCCGTCGGAGCCGTAGACGCGGAACGTCTGCTCCTCGTCGTCGTAGTTGGAGACGATCAGGGCGTCGCTGAGGCGGCCGCCGGGATCGAGGGCGTACGCGTAGTTCGGCCGCTCGCTGCCCTGCTCGGTGTCGGCGGGGCGCACCCCCCAGGTGACCGGCGTGGAGGCGGGGTCCGCCTCCTGGGCACCCGCCTGAGCCGAGAGGCCGCCGGCTGCGAGGAGCGTCATCAGCAGCAGGGCGGCGGTGGTGCGGGAGGTGCGTGGCATGAGCGACATCGATCAGGCTTCCGTTGCAAGGGGGGATGCCTCCCCGCGGGACGCCGCTCCGGTACGCGGCACGCCGAGCGGGGCGGACCGGAGTGGCGTCTCGCGGGGAGACGGGGGGAGGGTGGGGCGGCCCGGAGGCCGCCCCACCGGTGCTAGCCGAGCGCGGTGAGCGTCAGCGTCGCGGTGTAGGTGCCGGTTCCGACCGAGAGCGGGAGCTTCAGGTCGAGGTCGGCGCCCAGGACCGAGGATCCGGTCGGGTGCTGCGCCGCGGCGGAGCCGAGGACGCGGGGCGTGGCGAGGCCGTTGCCCGAGTCGAACCCGGAGGGGACGGCTGCGCCGGCGACGGCACCGCCCGTGTTCTCCAGGACCTCGGGGGTCCAGCCGAGGTGCTTGCCCGAGAACGTCTTCTCGCCGGAGCGGAAGTCGCTCAGCTGGCCGGTGACCGACCAGGCCGGGCCGTTGAGGCGGGTGTCGGTCACGCGGACCGGCACGAGCTCACCGGAGGCGGCGAAGTGGTCGCCCTGCTCCTCGGCGACGCCGAGGTTCACCAGGTTGCTGGTGCCCTCGAGCGTCCAGGTCAGCTCGCCCTTGTTGGCCTCGGGGACGATGACGGCCACGGCCTGGTCGCCGGCCGCCGCAGCGCCCGCCGCCGTTCCCGTGAAGGTGCCGTCGACTCCGGCGGCGGTGTTGCCCGCGCCGAAGTTGACCGCCGGCGCGTTGTCGGCGAGCGCGATGCGCCCGCCGACCGTCGAGCCCGCGAGCTGGACGTTGCCGGAGTTGCCCGAGAGCGTGAGGTTCCCGCCCACCGTGTTGCCGAGGGCCGAGGCCGTGCCGTCCTCGTTCGCGCCCAGGAGGACGCCGCGCGAGGAGCCGGTGACGGCGAGCGAGCCGCCGACGATGGCGCCCTGCACGTTCACGCCGAAGTCGCTGCCGGCGAAGGTGGCGTCGCCGCCGACGCTGGTGCGGTCGACGTCGACGTAGTTCGCCGCGTCGGTGCTGACCGAGCCGTCGACCGAGAGGTCGCTGAACTCGACGTCGATCCCGCCGGCCTCGACCATGCCGCCGACCGTGAGGTCGCGCAGGTAGAGGAAGCCGTTGCGGCTGCCGTCCGAGAACGACACGACGTCTCCGCCGACGCTGGTGCCGTCGATCGAGATGCCGTACGCGTCGGTGCCGATCACGTCGCCGCCGATGGTCGCCGAGGTGGCGTCCAGCCAGGCGTCGTCGCCGACGATGACGTTGCCGGTGACGGTCACGTTGCCGAGCACGCAGGTCTGGCCCGCGCCGACGTTGAGATCTCCGGTGATCGTCTGGTTCCCGAGCTCGGTGGTGCAGTCCGTCGTCGCCGCGAAGGCGGACGGTGCGGCGACCATCGCGAGGGAGGCGGCCGCGAGGACCGCCGTGGGCGTCTTCCACTTCATGGGGGTTCTCCTCGGTGCGCTCGTGCGCGTCGTGCTGGTGGTGGTGCTGTCGGTGCGGCGCGCGCGGCGCGAGGTGCGCTCAGCCACGGAGCGCAGCGATCGCGGAGTAGCTGCGGGAAGCGGCCTCGAGGGAGTTCCCCGTGCTCGGCGGCGTCGCCAGCGTGGGAGCGGTGTCCTGCTCCCAGACGCCGAAGCGCTGGCCGCGGTCGCGCAGCTCCGAGAGGAACGCCTGGTAGGGCAGGTTGCCCGCGCCGAACTCGACGATGTCGTAGCCGTTGGTGTTGGCGTTGTTCGTCTTGCCGTCCTTGAGGTGCAGGATCGGGTAGCGGCGCGGGTTGCGCTTGATGTAGTCGAGCGGCTCGAAGCCCGGGTAGAGCTTCTTGCCGACGTACGCCCAGTAGACGTCCATCTCGAGGTACACGTGACGCGGGTCGGTGTTGTCGTAGAAGAGGTCGTACAGGCGGGTCTTGGGGTCGTCCGTGGCGAACCCGAACTCACCGGCGTGGTTGTGCTGGTAGAGCTTCATGCCCGCGGCCGAGACCTGCTGGCCCCACTTGTTCCACTCCTCCGCCGCGGCGAGGTAGCCCGCCTTGGTGTTGACGTTGGTGGGCGCGTTGCCGGTGCCGAGGTGCGGCGTGCCGAGGATCTGCGCGATCTCGATCTGCTTGCCCAGCTCCGAGCGGAGGAGGTTGGTGCCGACGTGCGAGCCGACGGCGCGGAGGCCGTTGTCGTCGAGCAGCTGGCGGATCTGCTGCGGCGTGATCGCCCCGACGTTGCCCTGGGTGTACCCGGCGAACTCGATCTCGCTGTAGCCGATGCGGCCGAGCTCCTCGAAGACGGCCCGGAAGCCGAGCGACGAGACCTTGTCGCGGACGCTGTAGAGCTGGATGCCGATGCGGTTGATCGGGACCAGGCGCGTGGATCCGGACGAGGGCGCGGGGGCGGCCGTGGCGGGTGCCGCGAGGGCTCCCGCTCCGACGCCGACCGCGACGGTCGATGCGGCCAGGGCCGTCATCAGCGAGCGCCGGCTCATCGGCTTGGCCGTGATGGATGCGTGGTGGTGGTGCATCATTTCTCCTTCGAAATGGCAGATGGTGCAGGGGGTGGGGGGCCGGCCGGCCCGGTCGAGCCGGCCGGCCCCTGCGCGGGGGCTACTGCTGGACGGTGAGGTTCAGCAGCGCCGACGCGGCGTTGGTGTCCGCCGTGGCGGTGTGGGTGACGGTCAGCTTGTAGCTGCCCGCCGCGAGCTTCGGGAGCGTCACCACGACGTGCCCGTTCTCGTCGAGGGTCCCGGTGAGCATCGCGACGGTGGAGAGGTTCCTCTTCACCATCACGCTCACCTGACCGGTGCCGGCGACACCCGTCGAGGACTTCGCGTCGACCGTGACCTGCGCGCTGGCGCCCGGCTTGATCGGGTTGGGCGAGACGGTCGCGGTGAGCTCCGAGGCGGCCTTCGAGACGATCAGGCGGGCGGTGCCCTCCGAGGCCTTGAAGGTGGCGTCCGAGCCGTACGCCGCACGGAGGGTGTGGGTGCCGGCGCCGAGGGTCTTCGGCAGGGCGAAGGTCGCCTTGCCGTCCTTCAGCGTCGCGCGGCCCAGCTCGGTGGCGCCCTCGTAGAGGACGACCTCTCCGCCGGGGTTCCCACCCTGACCGGTGACCGTGACGGTCGCCTCGCCCGGTGCCCCGAAGGTCACGCGGGGAGCCGAGAGCGCCACGGTGGTGGTCGACGCGGCGGTCGGGGCGTTCGCCGCGGCCAGGTCGATCGTGAACTTCACCGTGCCGACCGCCGAGACGTTGCCGCCGGTGTCGGTGGCGCGGTACTGGATCGTCCGGGCGCCGTTCGTGGTGAACGGGACCGTGTACGCGCCGTTGACGGCGCGGACCGTGGTCCACGTCGTGCCGTTGTCGGCGGAGTACTGGACGGTGGAGAGCGCTCCGTTGTCCGTGGCGGTGAGGCCGAGGGTCACGGGCTTGTTGTAGACGCCGCCGACGCCCGCAGGCGCTGCCGGGTCGAGGGTCGCCGCGACGGTCGGAGCCGTCTTGTCACCGGCGCCGACACCCTGGAAGGTGAGGGAGTCGAGCGACAGGCCGCTGGGCGAGGTCACGTAGAGCGAGCCGGTGCCGCGGGGGACGTTGGTGCCGAAGGGGACGAGGACGTCCTTCCAGCCGGCTCCCGCGGGGATGGTCGCCGTTCCGAAGGGCGCTGCGTCGGCAGCGTTCCAGCGGAGGTCGACGGTGCCCTCACCGGTGGCGCGGACCACGACGCCGGTCAGGTTGGCGAAGTTCACCGGGTCCCAGCGCAGGAAGGATCCCGCACCGAGTCCGCTGACGGCGTTGCCGCCGCTGGCGGTGGTGTCCGCGTAGGGCAGGACGCCCTCACGGGCGGCGTGCTCCGCCTCCTGCGTCTTCGGGTTCAGCCGCAGCGTCGCCTCGGCCGCAGCCGGGGGCAGGCCGTTGAAGCCGCCGTCCGTGTAGGTCACGACGACGGTGCCGTACAGCAGCGCGCCGGGGCCGTGCTCGGGCGAGTCCTTGGACGTCGGGAACGCTCCCTTGGCACCGGTGCCGGTGACCTCGGGGTGGGCGTGCTCGTCGTGGCCGAGGCCGTAGGTCCAGCCCACGCGGCTGCTGACGATCTGGTCGCCGTCCTCAGCGTCCTTGCCGGTCACCTGGTAGGGGATCGCGTCGCCCCAGCTGAAGAACGAGCCGTTGCCGGGCGTCTGGATCTGGATCTGCGGCGCCTGGTTGCCGACCGAGATGACCCGCGAGGTCAGGCTGAACTTGCCCTTGGCGTCGGTGACGCGCAGACGGGCCGTGAACTGTCCGAGCTCGGTGTAGGTCTTCTTGACGGTCACTCCGGTGGCGTCGAAGGTGCCGTCGCCGTCGAAGTCCCAGTCGTAGGTGAGCGCGTCGCCCTCGGGGTCGGTCGATCCCTTGGCGTCGAACGTGACCTCGAGCGGGGTCTGCGAGGCGGACAGGGGGGTCGCGGTGAAGCGGGCCTGCGGCGCCTTGTTGCCCTCGGCGTAGTCGATCCGGTACAGGCCCGCGTCGGGGTTGGCGCGGAAGAATCCGTCGCCGTACTCGATCACGTACATCGACCCGTCGGGGCCGAACTCCATGTCCATCGGGTTGTCGTGGATCGGCTGCGCGGCCTGGCTGAGCGCCGCGTTGGGGAGGAAGTCCTCGATGTGCGTGACCGCGCGGTCCTCATCGAGCGTGAACGCCGCGATGTAGTCCTGCGAGAACTCGCCGAAGAAGGTCTTCTTGTCCCAGTACTCCGGGAACTTCGACGTCGAGGTGTTGTCCGCGTCGAAGTGGTACACCGGTCCGCCCATGGGGCCCTGGCCGGTGCTGGTGCCGAAGTTGACGAGCTCGTCGAACGGCTGGTCGCCGGGGTTGTCGCCGTAGTACAGGGTCGCCGCCTTGGCGTCCGGGATGTCGACGAGGCCGGTGTTCCAGCGCGAGTTGTTCTTCAGGTTCTCCGGGTCGAAGAAGCCGCGGGGCGTCGACGTCTCGAAGTTCCACTCGTTGTACGGCGCGTTCGGTCCGTGGACGTAGGGCCAGCCGGAGTTGTGCGGCTCGTCCAGTCCGGTCGCGTTCCACTCGACGAGGCCCATCGGGCCGCGGACGCCGTCGGCCGCAGCGGCCTTCGTGGCGTCGGGGCCGTAGTCGCCCCAGGAGAGGGTGTTCGTCTCGGCGTCGACGTCGATCTTGAACGGGTTGCGGACGCCCATCACGAAGATCTCGGGGCGGGTCTTCTCGGTTCCCACCGGGAAGAGGTTGCCGTCGGGGATCGTGTACGAGCCGTCCTCCTGCACGGTGATCCGGAGGATCTTGCCGCGGAGGTCGTTCGTGTTGCCGGCGCCGCGACGCGAGTCGAAGCCCGGGTTCATGCGGGGCGCGTCGTTGTTCGGCGCGAAGCCCGCGGCACCCGGAGCGCTCGCCGGCGTGTTGTCGCCGGTGGAGAGGTACAGGTTGCCGTCGGCGTCCCAGTCGAAGTCGGCACCCACGTGGCAGCACTGCCCGCGCTGGGTCTCGATGTCGATGATCTTCTGCTCGCTCGCGAGATCGAGGCCCGAGCCGGTCCACTTGAACCGGGAGAGGCGGTTGATGCCCTTCCACTGGTCCCAGTAGCTGTCGGTCGCGCCCTCGGGCAGCATGTTCGGAGCCGCACCGGTCGGGGTGTTCCCGGGGGGCGCGTAGACGAGGTAGACCCACTTGTTCTCGGCGAAGTCGGGGTCGATGCCGACGGACTGCAGCCCGTCCTCCGAGTTCTGGTACACGGGGATCGTGTTGACGACACGGGTGGTGCCGGTCTTGGGGTCGGTGTGGCGGATCTCGCCGTTCCGAGCGGTGTGGAGGACCGACTTGTCCGGGAGGACGGCCAGGTCGAGGGGCTCGCCGACGTTCTTCGTCAGCAGGACCTTCTCGTAGTTGCTCCAGTCGAGAGCGGATGCTCCGCCCTCGGAACCGTGGTCCACTCCGTCGTGGGCCGAGGCGGGCAGGCCGAGGGCGGTGAGTCCGGAGACCGTCACCATCCCGGCGATGCCGAGTGCGAGAAGACGCCTGATGCTTCTTCTCGAGGATCGCTTACCATTCATGCGTGATGTGATTCCTTCAATGAGGTGTTCATCGCAGAGGCCGGGTCCGTCGCTGTCCGCACGACTGAGCGGATCCGGTCTCCTCCTGTCCGGCCCTGGGGCCGGTGTCTTGCACTCCTCCTCCTCTCGCGGATGCCGGTGGCGCTGCGCTGCGGGTCGTCAGTGATCCCGGGGCGGCGCCGAGGTGGGGGCCGGCGCGGGATGGTTCCCGCGCCGACCCGGGCTGGTGGGGCCGATCAGGACTCGAAGGCCGAGGGCAGGTACTCGGAGACGTTGTCCTTGGTGACGACCGGCGCGAAGAGCTGGATCTGGCGCGGGACGCCGAGCGAGCTGGTGTCGGCCATCGACTTGTTCTGCTCGACGAGGCGGGCGAGCTTGATGCCGTCCGCGGCCTGGGTCGAGGGGTAGACGACCGTGGCCTTGACGACGGAGTCGTCGGCCTCGATCGCGCGCATCACGTTGGCCGAGCCGGCGCCGCCGACGAAGAGGAACTCGTCGCGTCCGGCGGTGTCGATCGCCGCGAGGACGCCGACGCCCTGGTCGTCGTCGTGGTTCCAGATGGCGTCGATCTTCGGCGCGGCCTGGAGGAGGTTGGCCGCGGCCTGCTCTCCGCCCTGGACGGTGAAGTCGGCGGCGACGCGGTTGTCCACGTCGAGTCCGCAGCCCTCGAGCGCGTCCGAGAAGCCCTGGCTGCGCTCCTGGGTCAGCGGGAGGGAGTCGATGCCGGCGATCTCGGCGACGACGGCGTCGGGGTTGTCGCCGAGCTCCTCGCAGATGTAGGTGCCGGCGCTGACGCCCATGCCGTAGTTGTCGCCGAGGATGGTCGACCGGGCGGCGAAGGGGCTGGAGAACTCGCGGTCCACGTTGATGACGGTGATGCCCGCCTCCATCGCCTGGGTGGCGACCTGCGTGAGCGCCGCTCCGTCGATCGGCAGGAGCACGATCGCGTCGACGCCGTCGTTGATGAAGGTCTCGACCTGGCTGATCTGGAGGTTGACGTCGTTGGTGCCCTCCGCGGTGCGGAGCTCCACGTCGTCGTACTTCTCGGCCTCGGCGATGGCGGCGCGGCTGACCGCGCCCATCCAGCCGTGGTCGGCGGCGGGAGCGGTGAAGCCGATGACGACGTTGTCGCCGGAGGCGTCGTTGTCCGAGGCGGCCACGGCGGCGGCGGTCCCGCCGGAGGCGGCGTTGCCGGTCTCGACCGGGGCGTTCGAGATGCAGCCGGTGAGCATCAGCGCGACGGCGCCGAAGGCGACGCCGGCCGAGCCGAGTCGGGCGGTGCGGGAGAGGCGGCTGCGGGTGAAGGGGCGTGCGGGCATGGAAGTGATCTCCTTCGATCGATCCGAGGGGTCCGAGGGCACACGTGTCCTGCGGAGAGGTGACCTGAGTGGTCGGGTGGGTTGCTGTGTGTGGAGGAGCGGGGCCGGAGCCCCGGGGTCAGGACTTCCTGCCGCGGGCGGCGAACCGCTGCTGCAGCAGGACGGCGGCGACGATGATCGCGCCCTTCGCGACGGCCTGAGTCGAGGTCGACATGTTGTTCTGCGTGAACACGTTGGTCAGGGTCGTGAAGATGAGGACGCCGAACACGGTGCCGACGATGGTGCCGCGGCCGCCGGCCAGCAGCGTGCCTCCGACGACGACCGCCGCGATGGCGTCGAGCTCGTAGAGGAGGCCGTTGGTCGAGCTGCCGGCGGTGGTGCGGGCGAGCATCATGACGGCGGCGATGCCGGCGGTGAGCCCGGCGAGGCCGTAGACGTACATGGTGTGGCGGCGGACCTTGATGCCGGCGAGGCGGGCCGCCTCCGGGTTGCCGCCGACCGCGATGGTGCGGCGGCCGAAGGTGGTGCGGTTGAGCAGGATCCAGCCGGCGACGGCGACGACCACGAAGATCAGCACGAGCACCGGGATGCCGAGCACGTCGGCGCGGAAGAAGTCGAGGAACGGCGTGACCGTGACGACCTGCGTCTGGCGGTTCGAGATCAGCTCGGCGAAGCCGCGGGCGGCGACGAGCATCGCCAGGGTCGCCATGAAGGCGACGACCCGGCCGTAGGCGATCAGCGCGCCGTTGATGAGGCCGCAGACGAGGCCGACGACGACCGCGGTGAGCACGATCACCAGCCAGGAGGTGTTCGCCGCGTAGTACTGGGTCGAGACCGTGCTCGCCCAGACCGTCGCGAGCCCCATCACGGAGCCGACCGAGAGGTCGATGCCGCCGGACGTGATGACGAAGGTCATGCCGATGCTCAGCACGCCGATGACGGCGGCGAGGCGGAGGATCGTGAGCACGTTGTCGACGCTGGCGAAGCGCTCCCCCGCGGTCGCGAATCCGACGATGCAGAGGATCACCAGCGCGAGCAGCAGCCCGACGTTGCGGCCGAGGGAGCCCTGCATGAGGCGGGCCATCCCGGAGCGGGAGTCCTTCGAGGGCACGCCCCCGGAGGAGCCTCCCGTCGCGGCCGACGCGTGACGGGCGGCGTCCTCCTGCGGACCGCCGATCGACGGCGACGCGGTGTCGAGCTGTCCGCTCACGCTGCACTTCCTTCCATGACGAGATCGAGCACGCGGTGCTCGTCGATCGAATCGGCCGGGCCCTCGTGGACCACGGCGCCGTCGGAGATCACGAGCACTCGGTCGGAGAGTCCGAGGACCTCGCCGATCTCGCTGGAGACCACGAGCACGGCGGCGCCGTTGGTCGCGAGGTCCCTGATCAGGGTGTAGATCTCGGCCCGTGCGCCGACGTCGACCCCGCGGGTCGGCTCGTCGAGCAGCAGGACGCGGCAGCCGCGCACGAGCCAGCGGGCGAGGAGCGCCTTCTGCTGGTTGCCTCCGGAGAGGGTGCGGGCGTCGCGGTCGACCCCGGAGGGCCGCAGGTCGAGGGAGACCGCCTGCTCGGCCGCCGCCGCGCGCTCGGAGCGCTCGTCGAGGAAGCCGCGCTTGGCGAAGCGGTCGAAGGTCGAGAGGGTGATGTTGCGGTAGACCGGCTCGTCCAGGAGCAGGCCCTGGCTCTTGCGCTCCTCCGGGCAGAGGCCGATGCCGGCGTCGACCGCCGAGGTGACGGATCCGGCGCGCAGGCGCTTGCCCGCCACGCTGACCGTCCCGGTGCTGGCGCGGCGCGCCCCGTAGATGGTCTCGAGGATCTCGGAGCGGCCGGAGCCGACCAGCCCCGCGAGGCCGACGACCTCGCCGGCGCGGATCTCGAGGGAGACGTCCGAGAAGGAGCCCTGCAGGCCCAGCTTCTCGACCTTCAGCAGCGTCTCGGCCTCGACGTCGAGCTCCTGGCGGTCCGGGAACACGTACTCGACGGCGCGGCCGGTCATCAGGGTGATGAGCTGCGAGGTGGGGGTGTCGGCGACCGCGAGGTTCTGCGCGACGGTGGCGCCGTCCTTGATCACGGTGATCCGGTCGCCGATGGCGCGGATCTCGTCGAGGCGGTGCGAGATGTAGACGATGGCGACGCCGGAGGCGGTGAGCTGGCGCACCACGTGGAAGAGGTTCTCCACCTCCTCGGAGTCGAGCACCGCGGAGGGCTCGTCCATGATGATGACCCGCGCGTCGTGCGAGAGGGCGCGGGCCATCTGCACGATCTGCTTGCCGGCGGCGGAGAGCGTGCCGACCTCGCGGTTCGGCGAGATCTCGGAGTGGCCGAGGCGCTCCATCAGCTCGCGGGTGATCCTCGTGGCCTTCGCCCGGGCGGTGAAGCCACCGCGGGAGAGCTCGTGGCCGAGGAAGATGTTCTCGGCGACGGAGAGGCCGTCGACGACGTCGAGCTCCTGGTACATCGTCGCGATGCCCAGGGCGAGGGCCGCCGTCGGGGACGGGATCGTGACGACGTTCCCGTCGACGAGGATCTCGCCCTCGGTGGGCTGGTGGGCCCCGGCGAGGGTCTTGATGAGGGTGGACTTGCCGGCGCCGTTCTGGCCGAGGAGGCAGTGCACCTCACCGGGTCGGACATCGAGGTCGACGCCGTCGAGAGCACGGGCGCCGGGGAAGACCTTCACGATGCCGCGCATCTGCAGAAGCAGCTGCTGAGACTCGTCGGAGGTGCGGGGAAGAGGCTGTGCAGCAGTGCTGCGGGGGTCTGCGGTGACCATGCGGATGAAGCTACTTCCACTTACGTCGCGGGTCAAGCAAAAGTTCTGAACCGATTCGAAGGCGGTTCGGGTGATCGCCCAGTCGCCCCGAGGGCTTCCTGCTACCGCGTCAGGGCTGGGATCCGCGGGATTACGCGACATCTGACGGCGGCGGTTGAGACATTCCGTCCGTGATAGAGCGCTCTCCGAACTCTATGAACGCGCTCACGTCCGTGCAGCCCGGGCGCGTCGCCCCGGAGGCGGCCTCGCCGAGCGCGGTAGCGCCCGCGCCCCGACCCGTGGCAGGGTCGTACGGCCGACGAAAGGACGACGATGTCGAACGACCGAGCCCTGCGCGTCGCGATGGTGGGGACCGCCTTCATGGGCCGCACCCACTCGCACGCCTGGCGCACCGCCTCCCGCTTCTTCCCCCTCCCCCTCCGCCCCGAGCTCGCCGTGCTCGTGGGGAGCAACCCCGACTCGACCGCCGAGCGCGCCGAGCGGCTGGGCTGGAGCGAGGCCTCCACCGACTGGCGGGCCGTCATCGCCCGCGACGACATCGACCTCGTCGACATCTGCACCCCGGGCGACACCCACGCCGAGATCGCCATCGCGGCCCTCGAGGCCGGCAAGCACGTGCTGTGCGAGAAGCCCCTCGCCAACTCCGTCGAGGAGGCGGAGCGGATGGTCGCCGCGGCCGCCGCCTCCGGGAAGGTGGCGATGTGCGGCTTCAGCTACCGCCGCACCCCGGCCCTCGCCCTCGCGAAGCGCTTCATCGAGGAGGGCCGCCTCGGCGACATCCGCCACGTGCGCGCCCAGTACCTGCAGGACTGGCTGTCCGACTCCGAGGCGCCGCTGACCTGGCGCCTGCAGAAGGAGCGCGCGGGCTCGGGCGCCCTCGGCGACATCGGCGCGCACAGCATCGACACCGCTCAGTGGCTGACCGGCCGCGGCATCACCTCGGTCTCGGCGACGCTGCGCACCTTCACCACCGAGCGCCCCGTGCTCAGCGAGCAGGTCGGCCTCGGCGGCCGTGCCGGTGCCGACGCCCCGCGCGGCGCCGTGACCGTCGACGACGCCGCGGCCTTCACCGCCTCCTTCGAGGGCGGCGCCCTGGGCGTCTTCGAGGCGACCCGCGTCGCGACCGGCCGCCGCAACGCCAACCGGATCGAGGTGAACGGCGAGCTCGGCTCGATCGCGTTCGACTTCGAGCGGATGAACGAGCTCGAGTACTACGACGCCCGCGACCCCGAGGAGGCGCAGGGCTTCCGGCGCATCCAGGTCACCGAGCCGGCGCACCCGTACATGTCGGCCTGGTGGCCGACCGGGCACGGCATCGGCTACGAGCACCTCTTCACCCACCAGGTCGTCGACCTCGTCGAGGCGATCGCCGGCGGCACGGCGGTCACGCCCACGTTCGCCGACGCCCTCGACGTGCAGCGCGTCCTCGACGCGGTGGCCACCAGCGCCGGCGCGTCGTCCGTCTCCACGCCGGTCGCCCGCTGACCCGCCCGTCCCCTCCCCGCGAGATGCCGCTCCGGTACGCCTCCCCTGCGTGTCGCGTACCCGAGCGGCCTCTCGCGGAGGGGGACGGAGGGCTGGTGCGGGACGCGTTCGGCGCCGTGCGCCGATCCTGCGCCATAATGCGCCTATGAGCAAGAAGATTGACGCCGCGCATCGCGCGCTGGTAGACGCCCTCGACAAGCACGCCCGACTCGTCTCGGACAAGGAGTCGAAGCCGCGGAAGGTCGAACGGGCGGGAGCCGAGCTCCGCGCCGCGACGAAGGCGTACGCCGTGCTCGTGTCCGCGCGCACCGGCGCCGCGAGCCCCTTCGCCGACCTGGCCGACCCCCGCCTGGACAAGCCGACCATCGCGTCGCTCCGGGCCGAGCGCGACGCGATCGCGAAGCGGATCGCCAAGCACGAGGCGTCGGCGGGCGAGGACGGCGCGCTCGCGAGCTGAGCGGCCGGCGCGGCGCGGTCTGGCGCTGAGCAGCAGCCCCAGCGCTCTCGAGAGCTCGTGCGCGCGGCACGGCGCGATCCCGCGCTGAGCGGCCGCCACGGCGCGCTCAGGCGGTGAGCGGGCACCTCCTCTGCCTCCGAGTCGCCGTGTTACGCGCGGGTTCCGCGCGGGTCCGAACGCCTTCGTAAGGCGATCCCCGGGATCCGCGCAGTCGCGGCGCCGAGCGACCGGAGGCCGGTCGCAGCGCCGGCGGTGACCAGCACCGCTCGGTCGGCGCCGAGTGCCCGGATCCTCTCCACGGAAGGATCCCCACAGCCATGACCCTGCGCACCCGACTCCTCGCGACCTCCGCGATCGCCGCCTCCGCCGCCCTCCTCCTCGCCGGCTGCTCCGGCGCGGGCGGCGGCGACGACACCGTCCGCATCGGCGTGGTCGGCGCGAGCGACCCCTACTGGGCCACCTACGAGAAGGCCGCCGCCGACGCCGGGATCGACGTCGAGATCGTCGACTTCAGCGACTACAACCAGCCCAACCCGGCGCTCACCGAGGGCGAGATCGACCTCAACCAGTTCCAGCACATCGCCTACCTGGCGCAGTACAACACCTCGGCCGACGCCGACCTCGTGCCGATCGGCGCGACCGCGATCTACCCGCTCGGCCTCTACTCCTCGCAGTACGACGACCTCGCGGACATCCCCGCCGGCTCCACCGTCGCGATCCCCAACGACGAGACCAACCAGGCGCGCGCGCTGCTGGTGCTGCAGTCGGCCGGGCTCGTCGAGCTGAAGGACGGCGGCGGAGTGCTCTCGAACGTCGACGACGTCGAATCCTCCTCGAAGGTGGAGGTCACGGCACTGGAGGCCTCCCTCACCCCGACGTCGCTCCCGGACGTGGCCGCCGCGATCATCAACAACGACTTCATCGAGAACGCGGGCCTCAAGGCCTCGGACGCGATCGCCCAGGACGACCCGAGCGACCCCGCCTCCCTGCTCTACACGAACATCTTCGCCGCCCGGGCCGACGACGCCGAGAACGAGACCTACACGAAGCTCGTCTCGATCTACCAGGACAGCCAGGACGTGCTCGACGGCGTCTCGGAGCAGTCCGGCGGCACCGCGGTCTTCCTGAAGACCCCCGCCTCCGAGCTGGAGACCTCGCTCGAGTCCGCCGAGACCGACATCTCCGCCGCCTCCTGACTCCGGCACCCGCGGCACCGCGCCGGTCGGGTCCTCCGCTCGCGGAGCTCCCCTCCGGCGCGGTCCCGCGCCTCCCCCGCAACAGAAAGGGCGCCCCGTGCCGCTCATCCGCATGACCGACGTGCGCAAGGTGTACCCCGGCGCAGGGCGCGGCGCCGCCCCGACCGCGGCCGTCGACGGCGTGAGCCTCGAGATCGACGCGGGCGACGTCTACGGCGTGATCGGCTACTCCGGCGCCGGCAAGAGCACGCTCGCGCGCCTCGTCAACGCCCTCGAGCCCGCGACCAGCGGCAGCATCGAGATCGACGGCCGCGAGACCGTGGGCCTGCCCGAGCGCGAGCTGCGCCGGCTGCGCCTGGGGATCGGGATGATCTTCCAGCAGTTCAACCTGTTCGGCTCGAAGACCGTGGGGCAGAACGTCGCCTACCCGCTGCAGGTCGCGGGCGTCCCGCGCACGGAGCAGCGCGCCCGCGTCGACGAGATGCTCCGCTTCGTCGGCCTGAGCGACAAGGCGCGCAGCCACCCGGAGCAGCTCTCGGGCGGGCAGAAGCAGCGCGTCGGCATCGCCCGCGCCCTCGCCGCCTCCCCGCGCATCCTGCTGGCCGACGAGGCCACTAGCGCGCTCGACCCGGACACCACCGGCGAGGTGCTCGCCCTCCTCCGCCGCATCAACGAGGAGCTGGGCGTCACCATCGTCGTGATCACCCACGAGATGGACGTGGTCCAGCAGCTCGCGACCAAGGTCGCGGTGATGGAGTCGGGCCGCATCGTGGAGCGCGGGCCCGTCTTCGACGTGTTCTCGGCCCCGCGCGAGCCGGTCACCCGCCGCTTCGTCTCCACGGTCGTCCGCTCGGTGCCCTCGCCCGCGGAGGCGGCCGTGCTGCGTACGCGCCACCGCGGCCGGCTGGTCACGCTCTCGTTCTCGGACGACTCCGCCTCCCAGGGCGACGTCTTCGCCGAGGTCGCGGCCGCCGGCGTGCCGCTCGAGCTCGTCTACGGCGGCATCACCGACGTCCGCGGACGGGCCTTCGGCCACCTCACGGTCGCCCTCGACGCGCCGGACGGCGTCGTCGACCCCCTCCTCGCCCGCCTCGGCGGACGCGTCGCCCTCACGGAGGTGCCCCGATGAACGAGCTGATCCCGCTCCTGCCCAAGCTCGTCCAGGCGACCGGCGAGACGCTCTACATCGTCGCGCTGAGCCTCCTCTTCGGCGGGCTCGGCGGACTGCTGATCGGACTGGGCCTGGCGCTCACCCGCGGCGGCGCCCTCTACGCGAACCGGATGGTCTACGGACTGCTCAACGTGATCGTGAACGTGTTCCGGCCGATCCCGTTCATCATCTTCATCGCCGCGGCCCAGCCGCTGGCCCGGCTGGTGGTCGGCTCCGGCATCGGCACGGACGCCATCGTCTTCACCCTCTCGCTCGGCGCCGCCTTCGGCATCGGGCGGATCGTGGAGCAGAACCTGCTGACCGTGCAGCCCGGCGTGATCGAGGCGGCGCGGTCGGTCGGAGCGAGCCGGTTCCGGATCGTCCGCACGGTACTGCTGCCGGAGGCGCTCGGTCCGCTGATCCTCGGCTACACGTTCGTGTTCGTCGCCGTGATCGACATGTCGGCGGTCGCCGGATACATCGGCGCCGGCGGGCTCGGCAACTTCGCGATCCAGTACGGCTACCGGCAGTTCGAGCCGGTCGTCACCTGGGCCGCGGTGCTCGTGATCATCGTGATCGTGCAGCTGGTGCAGCTGCTCGGCAACGTGCTGGCCCGGCGCGTCCTGCGCCGCTGAGGCCGCCCCCGCACGGACGCGAGACGCCACTCCGGTACGCGACACGCGAGGGTCGCTGTACCGGAGTGGCGTCTCGTGGAGGCCCGTCCGCCGGGGCGGGAGGCGTCAGTAGCGCGGCTTGCGCTCCGGGCGCTCGCTCGAGCGGCTCGGGCCGCTGGGGCGTGCGCCGCGGTCGGCGCCGGCGCGGCTCGGACGGCGGTCCGGCTTCAGCTCGATCAGCTGCCCGCTGATGCGGGTGTCGGCGAGGCGGTCGAGCACGTCCTGGGGCAGGTCGGCCGGCAGCTCCACGATCGAGAAGTCCGGGCGGATGTCGATGTGCCCGAAGTCGCCGCGGTTGAGGCCGCCCTCGTTCGCGAGCGCGCCCACGATCTGGCGGGGCTCGACGCGCTGGCGGCGGCCGACCTCGATCCGGTACGAGGCGAGGTTGCTGTTCGCCGGGCGCTGACGGCGCTCGGGACGCTCGCCCCGGTCGCCGCCGCGGTCGAAGCGGTCGCCGCGCTCGGGTCGGTCGCCGCGGTCGGGCCGGGAGTCGCGGTCCTCGCGCTCGCGACGGGCGAAGCGGGGGTCGTCGGGCGAGAGCAGCAGCGGCTCCTCGCCCTGCGCGACGATGGCCAGCGCGGCGGCGACGTCCGACTCGACCACGTCGTGGTGCTCGACGTAGTGGCCGATGATGTCGCGGAAGCGCTGCAGGCGCTCGGTGTCGGCGAGCGCCGCGGTGATCGCGTCGTCGAAGCGCGAGAGGCGGGTGACGTTGACGTCCTCGACGCTCGGCATCCGCATCTCGGTCAGCGGCTGGCGGGTGGCCTTCTCGATGGCGGCGAGGAGGCGGCGCTCGCGCGGCGTGACGAAGCTGATCGCCGCTCCGCTGCGCCCCGCGCGGCCGGTGCGGCCGATGCGGTGGACGTACGACTCGGTGTCGATCGGGATGTCGTAGTTGACGACGTGGCTGATGCGCTCGACGTCGAGGCCGCGGGCGGCGACGTCGGTCGCGACGAGGATGTCGAGCTTGCCGGACTTCAGCTGCTCGACGGTGCGCTCGCGCTGGGCCTGGGCCACGTCTCCGCTGATCGCCGCCGCGGTGTAGCCGCGGGCGCGCAGCTTCTCGGCCAGCGTCTCCGTCTCGCTCTTCGTGCGGACGAACACGATCATGCCCTCGAAGTTCTCGACCTCGAGGATGCGGGTGAGGGCGTCGACCTTCTGCGGGTACGACACCATCAAATAGCGCTGGGTGGTGTTGACGGAGGTCGTGGTCTTGTTCTTGACCGTGATCTCCTCCGGCTCCTTCAGGTACTTGCCGGAGATGCGGCGGATCTGCGCGGGCATCGTCGCCGAGAACAGCGCGATCTGCTTCTCGACGGGGGTGTCGGCGAGGATCGTCTCGACGTCCTCCGCGAAGCCCATCTTGAGCATCTCGTCGGCCTCGTCGAGAACCAGGAACTTCAGCTGCGAGAGGTCGAGGGTGCCCTTCTCGAGGTGGTCCATGATGCGGCCGGGCGTGCCGACGACGACGTGGACGCCGCGGCGGAGCGCGGAGAGCTGGGTGCCGTAGCCCTGGCCGCCGTAGACGGGGAGGACGTGGACGCCGCGGAGGCCGGACGCGTAGCGCTCGAACGCCTCGCACACCTGCAGCGCGAGCTCGCGGGTCGGGGCCAGCACGAGGGCCTGCGGCGTCTTCTGCGAGACGTCGAGGCGCGAGAGGATCGGCAGCGCGAACGCCGCGGTCTTGCCGGTGCCGGTCTGGGCGACGCCGAGGACGTCGCGGCCGGAGAGGAGGGACGGGATCGTCGCGGCCTGGATGGCCGAGGGCGTCTCGTAGCCGACCTCCTTGAGGGCCTTGAGGACCGGGTCGGAGAGACCGAGGTCGGAGAAGGTGAGCGTGGGGGCGCTCTCGGAAGCGGTGTCGGCTTCGGGGGCGGAATCGGGGGTATCGGTGGACGCCATGGTGCAACGGTAGTGCTCCGGCGGCGCCGCCGTCCGAGGGAACCCCGAACGCTCGGGCGATCCCGACCCTCCGGAGGCGCCTCGAGCGCCCGTCACGGGGTGAAGTCGAGCAGCACCTTGCTCGAGCGCGAGGCGTCGCGGGCGAGCTCGAAGGCCTCGAGCGCGCGCTCCAGCGGCACCACCTGCGTGACCACCGGCGCCACCGCGAGGCTCCCGTAGGCGAGCGCCGCCAGCACCTCGTCGATCTCGTCGACGAAGCGGAAGGAGCCGATCAGGCGCAGCTCCCGGGTGATCGCGAGCGAGATCAGGGCCGGCTGCTCGCCCGAGGGGAGGAGTCCCACCATCACGACGGTGCCGCCGCGGGCGGCGCCCCGGACGGCCGAGCCGAGGCCGCGCGGGCTGCCCGAGGACTCGAAGACGACGTCGGCGGCGACCTCGGCGATCGCGGCTGCGTCGGTCGCGCGGATCGTCCGGGTCGCGCCGACCGCGCGGGCGATCGCGAGCGGCTCCTCGGCCAGGTCGACCGCGACGATCTCGGCCGCCCCCGCCCGCTTCAGCACGGCGACGATCAGCGCCCCGATCGGGCCGCTGCCGATCACCAGCGCGCGCCGTCCCGCCACCTCCCCCGCGCGCGAGACCGCGTGCCAGGCGACGCTCGCCGGCTCCGCGAGCGCCGCCTCCCGGAGCCCGAGGCCGGCGGGCAGCTCGCGGAGCATGCGCGCCGGCAGCACCGCGTGGCGGGCGAACGCGCCCTGGGTGTGCGGCATCCGCGCGGCGCTGCCCAGATAGGTGCCCTCGGTCGCGAGGTTGGGGCGCCCGTCGGGCCACTCGCCGCGAGCGGTCGCGGGGTGCACGGCGACGGCCGCGCCGACCGGGGGTCCCGAGCCGTCCGCCGCTGCCTCGACGACCGTGCCGACCACCTCGTGGCCGAGCGTCAGCGGCTCGCGGAGGATCGACTCGCCCGCGGCGCCGTGCGTCCAGTAGTGCAGATCGGAGCCGCAGATCCCGCCGTACGCGACGGCGACGAGGGCCTCGCCGGAGCCGCGCGGCGCGAGCGGCGCCTCCTCGACGCGGAGGTCGCCGGCGGCGTGGACGACGACGCGGGTGGTGGAGTCGGGGACGAGCGCGGTCATGCGGGTTCCGTTCGGTGGGTCGAGGGGTGGCTCAGACGACGACGGTCATGCCGCCGTCGATGAAGACGACCTGCCCGTTGACGTAGTCCGAGCCGTCGGAGGCGAGCCAGACGGCGGGGCCGATCAGGTCCTCGACGCGGCCCCAGCGCGCGGCGGGCGTGCGCCCGAGGATCCAGCTGTCGAACGCCTCGTCGTCGACGAGGCCCTGCGTCATCTCGGTGTGGATGTACCCCGGAGCGATCGCATTGACCTGGATGCCGTGCTGCGCCCACTCCGCCGTCATCGCGCGGGTGAGGTTGCGGATCCCGCCCTTCGAGGCGGTGTAGGGCGCGATCGTCGGCCGCGCGAGATCGGCCTGCACCGAGGCGACGTTGACGATCTTCCCGGCGCCGCGCGGGATCATCCGCTTCGCCGCCGCCCGGCCGACCACGAAGGCGCTGGTGAGGTTCGTGCGCAGCACCCGCTCCCAGTCGGCGACCTCGAGCTCGAGCAGGGGCACGCGGTGCTGGACGCCGGCGTTGTTGACCAGGATGCGCAGCGGGCCCACCGCCTCCTCGATCCAGGCGACGCCCGCCTCGGCGGCCGCGTCGTCGGTGACGTCGGCGGGGAGCGCTCGCGCGCGGAGGCCGGGCCGAGACGTCCCGCTGCGCGCCGAGACGCCGGCGAGGGGCGGTGTCTCGGCGAGGGGCGGTGTCTCGGCACTGACGGGCAGCGGGAAGCCGGCGCCTCACCGCTGCCGGGCGCGTGAGCGCGGCAGCTCGGCGGAGAGGCGCCGCGCGAGAGCAGCCTCCGCGCGTCGGCGCAAGGGCCCCCGCTCCGGGCGTCCCCGACCTAGCGTCGGAGGATCGGCATCATCGAGCGAAGGAGCACGACATGGCATCAGGAGTCGCAACGGTCTGGGTCCCCGTCACGGACATGGAGCGGGCGGTCGCGTTCTACCGCGACACGCTCGGCCTCGAGGTCAAGGACACCTCGGACGACTGGTCGGAGCTGGACGCCGGCGGGCTGATGATCGGCCTGAACGCCCGCGAGTCGGCGACGGTCGCGGAGCAGGGCGGGGCGGTCATCTCGTTCCAGCCCGAGGGCTCGATCGAGGACGAGCTGGAGCGCCTCACGGCGCGGGGCGCGTCGATCGAGGGCGAGATCAGCGACCACGAGTGGGGCCGCATCCTCCCCTTCAAGGACTCGGAGGGCAACGACCTCCAGTTCTACTCGCCGCCGCAGGGCTGAGCGGAGGGCCGCCGTCGAGGCGGCCGCGACGAGCGGCGGGCGGGCCGGAGCCGGAGGGCTGCGGTCCGCCCGCCTCTGTGCGTCGCGCGGGCGGTCCTTCCCCGCGCAGGTGCGTCGCCCGGCCGGTCCGGTCCTCGGATCGTCTCTCCGCCGCACGTGAGGCCCTCCTTCCAGCCCGCCTCCGCACCTGAGGTCCTAGGATCAGCTGTCCGCCGCATCTGCGGAGCCCACATCCGGAGGTCCCCGTGCGTCGTCGACTGCTCCCCCTCGTCCCGGCCGCTGCCGCGCTCCTCCTGCTCGCGGGCTGCTCCGCTCCGTCGACCCCCGCCGGCGATGCGGCCACCGGCGGCGCGACGTCCTCGGTCGGCGGCTCCCTCACGGTCTTCGCCGCCGCCTCGCTGAAGGGCGCGTTCACCGAGCTCGCCACGGGGTTCGAGGCCGCCGAGCCCGGCGCGCAGGTCGAGCTCTCCTTCGCCGGCTCCTCCGACCTCGCGACGCAGATCGTCAACGGCGCCCCGGCCGACGTCTTCGCCTCCGCCGACGAGCGCACGATGTCCACCGTCGCCGAGGCCGGGCTCGTCGACGGGGACCCGGTCGACATCGCCACGAACACGCTCGAGATCGCCGTGCCCCCCGGCAACCCGGCGCAGGTCGCCTCGCTCGCCGACCTCGCCCGGCCCGGGACCGCCACCGTCGTCTGCGCGCCGCAGGTGCCGTGCGGAGCAGCGGCCGCCGCGGTCGAGCAGGCCGCCGGGGTCGACATCGCCCCCGTGAGCGAGGAGTCGTCGGTCACCGACGTGCTCGGCAAGGTGTCCTCGGGCGAAGCGGACGCCGGGCTCGTCTACGCGACCGACGTCCGCGGGGCCGCGGGCTCGGTCACCGGCATCCCCTTCGCCGAGGCCTCGGAGGCGGTGAACACCTACCCGATCGCGGCGCTGACTGGAGCGGGCGACCCGGCCACGGCGGCGGCCTTCGTCGCGTACGTCGCCTCCGACGCCGGACGCGCGGCGCTCGCGGCGGCCGGGTTCGGAGCGCCGTGAGAGGCGTCGCGGCGTCGGAGTAGGCCTGCAGGGCGGTCGGCAGGACGGTCGGCGGGTCGGTCATAGGAGGGTCGTAGGACGGTCATCGGAGGCGCAGAGCCCCGGCCGCCAGGGTTGCTCGCGACGGACACCACGACCGACGAGGAGCACGACCATGACCCGCATCCCGGAGTCTCGCAGCACGCCCGACGGACCGGCCTACGAGGGCCGCCGGCTCGACCGCCCCGAGGAGGAGGTGGTCGACCAGGGCCTCCCGTTCGACGTGGGCACCCTCTTCTCGCGGCGCGGCGTGCTGACGCTGGTCGGCGCGGGGGCGGCGACCCTCGGGCTCGCGGCGTGCGCCACCGGAGCATCGGGATCCGCCCCCTCCGCCGCCGCGACCGCCACCTCGACTCCCACCGCGACCGCCACGGCCGGGGCCCGCACCGCGGTCGCCGGCGAGATCCCCGACGAGACGGCCGGCCCCTACCCGGGCGACGGCTCGAACGGGGTCGACGTCCTCGAGCACTCCGGGATCGTCCGCAGCGACCTGCGGACCAGCATCGGCGGCGGCGCGACGGCCGACGGGGTCCCCCTGACCCTCACTCTGACGATCCTCGACGCGGCGAACGGGGACGTGCCGTTCGCCGGAGCCGCCGTGTACGTCTGGCACTGCGACGCGCACGGGGACTACTCGATGTACTCCAGCGGCGTCGAGGACGAGACGTACCTCCGCGGCGTGCAGGTCGCCGACGCGTCGGGCGTCGTCTCCTTCGCCTCGATCGTCCCGGCCTGCTACTCCGGCCGATGGCCGCACATCCACTTCGAGGTGTACCCGGGAGTGGACTCGATCACCGACGCGTCGAACGCGATCGCGACCTCGCAGGTCGCCCTGCAGGAGGAGGCGTGCACCGCGGTCTACGCCCTCGAGTCGTATGCGGGCTCGGCCGCGAACCTCGCCCGGGTCGGCCTGGACTCGGACTCCGTCTTCGGCGACGACGGCGGAGCCCTGCAGCTCGCGACGATGTCCGGCAGCCCGGCGTCCGGCTACTCCGCGGCACTCACGGCGAGCGTCGACACCCGCACCGCGCCGACCGCGGGCGCCGCGCCCCGCAGCCGCTGACCCCCGTCCTCCTCCGCGCGACGCCGCTCCGGTCCGCGACACGCCGACGGAGGCGTACCGGAGCGGCCTCTCGCGAGAGGGGAACGGGCGTCAGCGCAGGAGGCGGCGGGCGACGGCCACGGCGCCGAGGGCCGCGAGGACCCAGGGACCGCCGACGAGCAGCGGGTCGAGGATCTGGTGGCGCACGTCGGACCGGCCACGGCGCGAGGCGATCGGGTGCGCGTGCGCCTCGGCCAGCACACCGGTCTCGGTGATCGGATCGTCCGGCCGTGTCGTGAGCAGCGAGCGGAGGTGCGCCCCGGTCGACTCCACCCGGTCGCCCAGCACGAGCAGCAGCCAGTGCGCGTGGCGCCCCTCGCTGAACCGGTCGTAGGCGTAGCGGCGGATCGCGCCCGAGATCCCGTGGAGGGGCTGCGCCGTGCCGAAGACGGCGGGCAGCTCGAGGTGCTCGATGCTCTTCTCGCGACGGCCGTGCGTCCGCATCCTCTCCGGACGCTCCCAGTGCGCGCCCGAGACGAGGTCGCTGCGCTCGCGGGGGAAGGCGGGCCGGTCGGCGGGATCGAGGTCGGCGCCCCAGCCCGGGATGCGGGCACGCAGCTCCTCGGCGGTCGGCACGCGGACGGGGCGGTCGGCGGTGTACGGCACGGGATCCTCCTACGGGACGACGACGGTCTTGATGCAGCCGTCGAGCTTGGACGAGAACAGGTGGTACCCCTCGGCGATGTGCTCGAGCGGGATGCGGTGCGTGATCAGGTCGCTGGGCGTGATGTGCCCGGCCCGGATGTGCTCGAACAGGCGCGGCCACTGCCGGGTGACGGGGGCCTGGTTCATCCGCAGGGTGAGGCCCTTGTTGACGGCGTCGCCGAACTTGACGGCGCTCGCGAGCGGACCGTAGGCGCCCATCACCGAGACGGTCCCGCCCTTGCGGACGCCGTCGATCGCCCAGTTGAGCGCGATCGGCGAGCCGCCCTGCAGCGTGAGCTTGGCGCCGGTGACGTGCTGGAGGAGGTTCCCGTCGGCCTCCGCCCCGACCGCGTCGATCACGACGTCGGCGCCGAGCCCGCCGGTGGTCTTCTTGAGGGTGACGACGAGGTCGTCCTCCTCGGTGTAGTCGATGGTCTCCGCGAAGGCGAACTCGCGGGCCTTGGCGAGGCGGTAGTCGATCTGGTCGACGACGATGACGCGGCCGGCGCCCATCAGCCAGGCGGACCGCGCGGCGGCCAGGCCGACCGGTCCGGCTCCGAGCACCACGACCGTGTCGCCCTCGACGATGTCGCCGAGCTGCGCGCCGAAGTAGCCGGTCGAGAAGGCGTCGGTGAGCATCAGGGCGTCCTCGTGCGGCAGCCACTCGGGGATCCTCGTCGGACCCACGTCGGCGAACGGGACGCGCACGTACTCCGCCTGCCCGCCGTCGTAGCCGCCCGCCGAGTGCGAGTAGCCGTAGATGCCGCCGATCGCGGTGGCGTTCGGATTCACGTTGTGGCAGTTGGAGTAGAGGCCGCGGGAGCAGAACCAGCAGGAGCCGCAGTAGATGGCGAAGGGGACCATCACCGTGTCGCCGACGCTGAGGTTCTCCACCGACGAGCCGACCTCGTCGACCACGCC
>NZ_PSVI01000136.1:0-575 GCF_002931415.1 Rathayibacter sp. AY1E8 | reverse complement strand
GCCGCACCGCGCTGCCGTCGAGGACGAGGTGCGGAGGCGCATCGAGCGTCGGAGCTCCGAGCATCAGCCGCGCCGCCTGACGCCCGCCGCCGGTGCGGCCACCGGTTCCGCTGCGCGTCCCGCCAGCTGCAGGAGGCCGCACGCGGCGACCACTCCGACGAGGGCGGCCGCCCAGCTCAGGTCCTGCTGGTCGAACTCCCGGAGGTGCGCCGGGACGCCCGTGAATCCGAGGATCCCCTGGGCCGCGGCGACGGTGGCGAAGGCGAGCAGCGCGGCCGTGGCGGCGACCGCGGCCGGGGCGGGCGGGTCGCCCTCCGAGTCCTGGGCGAAGCGGCGGACGGCGTGCGCGAGGGCGAGTGCGCAGAGGGCTGCGGCGACGAGGGCGGCCGCGGTGTAGGCCGGGCCGGCGGCCAGCAGGAGGAGGGCGCCGACGACGACCCGCAGGCAGGCCGGGAGGACGCCGGGAGCGCTGCATCCGCGCGCGCCCGGGCCTCCCCCGAGGGCCGCGGCGCGGGCGCGGGACTCCTCGAGGCGCCTCCGGACGCCATGAGGACCAGCGGCGCGGAGCAGGGCGG
>NZ_PSVI01000135.1:0-592 GCF_002931415.1 Rathayibacter sp. AY1E8 | reverse complement strand
CGCGGATCGCCGGTTGCGCTCCGCGGTGCTCGTGAGGCTCTCTCCTCCTGGCGTCGCCGATCGCCCGCAGTCGCGGCGCTGGTGAGCCTCTCTCCTCCTTCGTCGTCGATCGGCCGCGGTCGGCCGGGGAGGGTGGTCGCGTTCCGCAGAGCGGGTCGCGTACCGCACACGACGATCCGCTCACACGCGGATCGACGGTTGCGCGGTGCTCAAGAGCCTCTCTCCTCCTGCGTCGTCGATCGGCCGCGGTCGGCCGGGGAGGGTGGTCGCGTTCCGCAGAGCGGGTCGCGTACCGCGCACGACGATCCGCTCACACGCGGATCGCCGGTTGCGCTCGGCGGTGCTCAGGAGCCTCTCCGGTCGACCGAGCGCGTCCCGCCGGCGCGGAGCGCAACCGGCGATCCGCGTTCCAGCGGATCGTCGTGCGCGGAACGTTCGACGCCCTCGAGAACGGAACCACCCTCCCCAGCCGACTGCGGGCGATCGACGACGAAGGAGGAGAGAGGCTCACCAGCGCCGCGACTGCGGGCGATCGGCGACGCCAGGAGGAGAGAGCCTCACGAGCACCGCGGAGCGCAACCGGCGATCCGCG
>NZ_PSVI01000134.1:0-594 GCF_002931415.1 Rathayibacter sp. AY1E8 | reverse complement strand
AGACGCAAGTCGAAATCGGTGATCCTATGCTGCCAAGAAAAGCATCGACGCGAGGTTCTAGCTGCCCGTACCCCAAACCGACTCAGGTGGTCAGGTAGAGAATACTAAGGAGATCGAGAGAATCGTGGTTAAGGAACTCGGCAAAATGCCCCCGTAACTTCGGGAGAAGGGGGGCCTGAGGCGTGAACGGACTTGCTCCGGGAGCGTTCGATGGCCGCAGAGACCAGTGGGAAGCGACTGTTTACTAAAAACACAGGTCCGTGCTAAGTCGCAAGACGATGTATACGGACTGACGCCTGCCCGGTGCTGGAAGGTTAAGAGGAACGGTTAGCCGCAAGGCGAAGCTGAGAATTTAAGCCCCAGTAAACGGCGGTGGTAACTATAACCATCCTAAGGTAGCGAAATTCCTTGTCGGGTAAGTTCCGACCTGCACGAATGGCGTAACGACTTCCCAGCTGTCTCAACCGCGAACTCGGCGAAATTGCATTACGAGTAAAGATGCTCGTTACGCGCAGCAGGACGGAAAGACCCCGTGACCTTTACTATAGTTTGGTATTGGTGTTCGGTGTGGCTTGTGTAGGATAGGTGGGAGAC
>NZ_PSVI01000133.1:0-597 GCF_002931415.1 Rathayibacter sp. AY1E8 | reverse complement strand
GAGCGGCTGGACGGCGTGCGCCCCCCGCACCTCCGCGTGCCCGCCGAGCAGATCGCCGAGGCGCTCGACCGCCTCGACCCGGCCATCCGCAGCGCACTCGAGGAGGCGATCGCGCGCGTCCGCCGCGCCAGCGCCGCACAGATCCCCCCGCCCCGCACCACCGAGCTCGACGACGGCGCCACGGTCACCCAGCGCTGGCAGCCCGTCGCCCGCGCCGGGCTGTACGTCCCCGGCGGCAAGGCGGTCTACCCGTCGAGCGTCGTCATGAACGCCGTGCCCGCGCAGGCCGCCGGAGTCGCCTCCATCGCCCTGGTCTCGCCGCCGCAGAAGGCGTTCGGCGGCTCCGTCCACCCCACGATCCTCGCGGCGGCCGCTCTGCTCGGCATCGACGAGGTCTACGCGGTCGGAGGCGCCGGAGCCGTCGCCGCACTGGCCTACGGCGTCGACTCGATCGGGCTGGACCCCGTCAGCATCATCACCGGGCCGGGCAACGTCTGGGTCACCACCGCGAAGCGCCAGGTGCTCGGGCAGGTCGGCATCGACTCCGAGGCGGGCCCGACCGAGATCCTCGTGATCGCCGACGACTCCGCCGACCCG